>CAMCXV010000007.1 GCA_945883665.1 Rickettsia typhi
TAAAATAAAATAAACTTATAGTAATTTTTTTTAATTTTTATACTTGGCAACGAGTCGTATATGTTAATAATTTTTATATCTTTATACATGTTGTTTTCAGTTGCGATTGGATTATATTCTAGTATAGGAGTAAAAAATTCTACTGATTACATTCTAGCTGGTAGATCCATACCACTTTACATGACCATTACCACAGTTTTTGCCACTTGGTTTGGCTCGGAATCTGTGGTTGGCATTCCTCCAGTTTTTATTAATGATGGTCTACGAGGTGTGATAGCCGAGCCTATTGGCACAGGGTGTTGCTTGATAATAGTAGGAGTTTTTTATGCTGCAAGACTCTACCGTATGAAACTCGTGACTATTGGTGATTTTTATAGACAAAGATATAGTAGATTAGTTGAGCTGTTAGTATCTTTAACAATATGCATAAGTTATTTGGGTTGGATGTCTGCTCAAATAGTAGCTCTTGGATTAGTAATAAAACTTGTATTTAGCGATACTATATCTTTTGGACTTGCTATGTTTATTGGTCTTTCAATAGTAATGATTTATACTATTTATGGGGGGATGAAATCTTTGGTAGTGATGGATTTTATTCAAATGATATCAATCGTAATTGGTTTGATTTCTGTCGCAATTTTGGTGGCAAATCGTTTTGATGGGGGAGCTACTGCAATTATAACAACTGCTGCCGTAAATAATAAGTTTGATTTTTGGCCAGAAACAAATTTTCATGATACTCTTAAATTTATCGCCAGTTTTTTGACTTTAGCTTTAGGATCCGTTCCCCAGCAAGATGTTTTTCAGAGGATTATGGCTGCTAAAAACGAAAGAACGGCAGTTCTTGGAACAACAATTGGTGGTCTTTTTTACATAATATTTTGCTTTGTACCAATTTTTATTACATACGGAATTTCATTAATGTCACCAGGTCTTTTTGAAAAAACTTTAGAGGCTGGAGGGGATCAGCAAAGAATTCTTATAGATTACATCTTCAATGAAACACCTATTTTTTTACAAGTGCTATTCTTTGGAGCGCTACTTTCAGCTATAATGTCGACAGCATCTGGTACTTTACTTGCTCCTTCAGCTTTGTTTGCAGAAAACATCCTTAAAGAATCTTTAAAACTTACAGATAGAGGTATAGTATTAACATCAAGAATTTGTGTATTTGTTTTTGCTTTCTTAGTATATTTTTATTCTTATTTAAATGTGATTGCTGGTGTCTCTATATTAGAGATAATTAAAGGAGCCTATTTAGTGACATTATGTGGTGCATTTGTACCTTTGACTTTTGGGATTTATTGGAGTGGGGCAAATAATCAAGGTGCAATAACCTCTATAATTTGTGGCGTAGGAACTTGGTCAATATTAACCATTATAGAATGGGATTATATCCCTCCACAACTTATTGGCTTGGCTATGTCAACTTTTGGTATGATAATTGGTAGTTTGTTTTCTAGATATTGGAAGAAAGTAAAAACAACTATTGCCTAATAATTTTTTTAGCTCATTAGATAGTAAAAAATTATTATTGTTCAAAAAGTTTAGAACGGCATCATCCGTAATAAAATCCATCAAAAATAATCTGGTAAAATCTGTTAAAACAGCTAGAATATAACTAATAATAAAGAGCATAATAAAAAACAAATGACTGGTATTTCCCCAAAAGTTGACATTGCCTTTAAGAAAATCTTCGGAGTGGAAGAGAATAAGGATTTGCTAATTTCGCTGATAAACTCAATTGTTGGCGGGGAAGATCAGGTTAAAGATGTTACTCTGCTTAATCCATATAATCCAAAAAGTTTTAAAAAAGATAAATTATCGATATTGGATGTTAAGGCAGAAGGGTTAGACGGCAAAAGATTTAATATTGAAATACAAATTAGCGACGAAGCAGATTACGACAAAAGAGCCTTATATTACTGGGCAAAATTATATACCGAGCAGCTACAAGTAGCGCAGGATTATTCCACCCTATCGAAGGCAATAGGAATTCATATACTTAATTTTACTTCTATCCCAGAGACAAAAAATTATCATAATATCTTTCATATCAAAGAAAAAAACACGGGTTTATTATATTTTAAAGATCTAGAATTACATACTATTGAGCTAAATAAATTCACTCAAGATTCGAATGAAAAACTAACGGATATAGTAGCTAAAATCAAAAATTCTCTTGATATGTGGATTGCATTTTTAACAAGAAATGATCTGTTAAATATTGATAATCTACCGAAAGAATTAAATGATAAAAGCATCAAGAAAGCTCTTGAAGTATTGCAAGTGATGAATTTTAATCCAGAAGAACGAGAATTTTATGAAGATCACCTAAAATGGCTTAGAATAGAAACTAATACACTCAAAAAAACAAGAGAAGAAGGGAGAGAAGAAGGGAGAAAAGAAGGAAGAGAAGAAGGCAGAGAAGAAGGTATTGTTATCGGAGAAACTAGGGGAATCGAGAAAGTGGCAATTTCTATGTTAACACAAAAGATAGATTATTCTTTGATTCAATCGGTTACTGGTTTTTCTCAAGATGAATTAAACAAACTTAAAAATAAACGATAACTTGTACAAATCAAGGCTTAATCTCCCAGCTCATCACGCCATAATATAATGCTACCCAAATAGTAAAAGTACACATATAAGATGATTTATTCAAATGTTGCTCTAACTACACGATGATGAGATGATAAGTCTTTTATAATTACAATTTCTGTGAATTGATGTTTTTCAAGTATGCTAACAACAGATTTTGACTGATTAAACCCAATTTCCAGTAATATTTTACCCCCCTTTTTCAAGAAGTAAGTTGCTTCAGATATAATTTTATCATAATTAATTAATCCATTATTATCAGCAAAACAAGCATTTTCTGGTTCATATAGCAGTGTTTCTTGAGACATATATGGTTTATCAGCGGAATCAATGTAAGGTGGATTACTGACAATATATTCAAATTTAGCATCTTTTAAATTTGAATACCAATTGCTTTTGATAAATTCAATTTTATTAACAACATTATTTAACATAGCATTTTTTGTAGCAATTTTAATTGCTGATTCAGAAATATCAGTTGCCGTAATTTTAGATAATGGGATAAGAATAGCTAAGCTCACTGCTATTGCACCACTACCAGTTCCAAGATCTAATATCTTAATTTCTTTATCAGAAAAATTTTTTTTATATTCCAATATAATTTCATCAACAAGAATTTCTGTATCAGGTCTTGGAATTAATACATTCTTATCTACAAAAAAATTTATACCATAAAATTCTTTATTCTCTATTATATATGCTATAGGCTCAAATGATTTGCGACGTTTTATATATTGAAAAAATCTAAATTCTTCATTTTTAGTAATTGGCTTATTATAGTTAATTAACAGGGTTTCTTGTGTTATATTTAGTGCATAACCAAGAAGAATTCTAGCATCTAACTGCTTTGATGAGAAGCTCTCTAGTTCTATATTGGCTAAAGATAAAGCTTCTTTTATTAGCATAAATACCTTATTAATAATTAATAATCAACTTTTAAAAAATACAAACCTTCTGCTGGGGCAGTAGGCGCGCCTTTAGCTCTATCCTTTGAATCAAGCACTTCCTTAATTTTCTGTGGCAACCAAAAACCTTTGCCAACATAAATCAAGTTACCTACTATATTTCTAACCATATGATGAAGAAAAGAAATAGCTGATACATAAATTTCTATATTATCCCCATTTCTGATAATCTCTATATTTGAAATGGTTTTGATAGGAGAATTAGACTGACATTGAGTTGCTCTGAAAGAGGTAAAATCATGTTTACCAATTAAATAAGAAGCTCCTTTTGTCATCAAATCTACATCTAGATAATCCATTACCAAGCATTGCAGACCTGCATTGATTATATTGGGGGCTCTTCTGTTTAGTATTTTATAAACATAATATCTATGTTTAGCAGAAAACCTAGCGTTAAATTTATTATCTACTAATTCGCAGCTAGTAACACCTATTTTATGAGGTCTACAAAAATAGTTAATAGAATACATAACATTATGTGGGTTATGCTCAATTGTTAAATCAAAACTTGCAACTTGTCCGTAAGCATTCACTCCAGCATCTGTTCTACCAGCAGCTGTTACTAAAACATTTTCTTTACTGAATTTATAAATAGCTTCTTCAATAACTTGTTGAATTGATAAGGCGTCTTTTTGCTTCTGCCAACCACAAAAACCTACCCCTAGATATTCGAGAGTAATTTTATATCGAAATTTATTTACCGCGGACATACTATGTATTTATTACTGAAAAATTATATTACCATATAGTAAAAACTCATTAAAACTAGATACTAAATTATCTTTAGCACTATCATCTTTTGGAGTAAACTCAAATAAAAGTAAATATATCCACTCTCTTTTTTCAATGTCATTGATAAAGGAGAATTATTTCAGAAAAATCACATTTTTTAGTTATTATAAGGTATTTATGCAATATCCTATATACTCCTCAGCACCAAGAGATATAGATAGATATATAAAGTTATATCTATCTATATCTCTGCTATCTATTTATTACCTCAATACTGAAATGCTTGGCGTTGTTTTAATAAAATGTGGTTTATCTACTACCAAACTCTTTGATGTTAACTTCGTTAGTCTTAAATCTACTCTAGCAATGTCATGAATAATATTTTTAGCTAGTACTTTATCAGTATTATTATAACTTTTCATATTTTGTAATAAAAACCCTTTGACTAGAGTCATTTTTGTAATAGTTTCAGATTCAGTAGCTTGTAGGTCAAGTAATGGTTTAAGATTCTTAGATACTTTATTAGTATCTGGCAGTGTACTTACTAATTTTTTAATGCTTTCTAGAGCTTCTTTGGGATTATATTCTTTTCCCTCCGTTACTACTATTTTATCTAAAATATTAGCATTAAGTTCTTGGAATCTTGATCCTTTTCTATTAAGGAAAATAGAATTGTTTTCAACATCAAACTTCATTTGAGCATCTTTTGATTCTTTGACTTCTTTATATATTTCCCCGATATTTTTTGTGTCATAAATTTTATCACATAGCTCTTTAGCAGCTTTTTTACGTGTTGTAGATAAATTTTTTTGTTGTGTATAATCCTTTATCGTTTCTATGATATTTTTTTTCACTATATCAAAATTCTCACCTGCCGAATGATTCAAAACAGCTCTTTCTTGTGGGCTTAAAGTTCTTAAACTATCTCTATCAAATTTTTGTTTCCAAAACTCTAAATATTCTGGCCTAACATCCTCTGCAGATATTTTTCTTTCCGAAGAAATAGATTTTGCTCCAATAGCTAATATATTTACTTGGACAGATGATGCTTTACTTGCAAGCTTTAGATCTGAATCCTTAAGCATAAAATCAGGTTTTTGAGTTTTAGTTAATTCCTGTTCATAATTTAGCATTGACCTATTAGCCTTTGCTAATTGAACTTTTTGTAATTTTTCTGCTAATCCTTCATTCTTTTCTAATAATTCAGTTTTGATTGTTTCTTGATTGCCAGAATGTTTAGCAGTTAAATCTTTCCAACTATCTGAAAATTCTTTATTCCATTTTTTATGATTTTCTTTTTTTTGTAAAGAATCTTGTTCAATACCCTCTTGTTTGAATAATATAAATGCTTGTCTTAAATCCCCCTCTAACTGTTTAGCTTGAACAGAAGTTAAATTTTCTTGTTCAAGATGCTGATGATATTTCTTGAGTAATTTTTTACCAGAATCAGTTATTGTTTGACCTGTAGAGGTTTCAAGTTTTGCTTTTAAATCACTCTCATCTAGAATTTGTACCGTTAGACCTTTTGCCGCTTGGCGACCAGCTCTACCTTGAATTTGCCCTTCCACTCTTCTGAAATCTGCATATCCAGTTAATACACATAAACCACTTTCATGATTAGGATTGATATCAGTACCACGACTCATGCGAGGCGTAGCTATAGTAATCATCCCTTTCTGACCAGCAAGTAATGTTTCTGGTTCAATATCTTTCTTGACACTATCAACCATTTGTAATTGATCATTCGGATGCAATTTGCTAATTGCTTCGTACATTTCTCTGGCTTTTTCGTCATTTTCACAAACTATGAGTAATGGTTGTCTAGCACTAGAATCGATTCCTAATTTAGCTATAAATTTATTAATTTTATCCAGATGTTCTTCTTTTCCCTTGGCAAACTGAGGTTCTAAATCAGTTCGATTATGAGCTTGATGTTTTGGTACTTGAAAGGCTTGTATATCTTTACTATAACCAGAAAGTTCAACATCGTAACCATATGTACCAGTGTAACCATTTAACCTATCGTAACTATCTATAAAATTTTTGACAGTTTGCGATGACACTACTTCAGATTCTGCATTAATAATAAATTTGTTAGGAGATCCCACTTTACTACTTATGCGTTCTTTTTCCAATCTTGCATGAAGACATTGGTGGATTCCTCCACTATAGACATTGTCTGTAATTAAGCTGTTAGCTAATACTTTTGCTGTAGAAATTTTTACTACACCATCTTTACCCCTTACTTCTTCACTTACCACTCTAAAATCCTTGCCTTCTTGCAAATTACTTGCTTGATAAGCTGCCGATAATAATTCACCAAGTTTTTCAGAATTTTTACCAAGCTCTGCATCTCCCCCTACATATTTAGACATTTTTTTAACAAACAAATCCCAATCAGCTGGGCTATTTATTCCAAAAGCTTTGTAATTATCTGCTGTTATTTCTCTTTGCATTATGTCAACCAACTCACCCATAGTTTTGGTTCGACAATCTTTCTCATAATTTGTTACAAATCCATTTGCAGCTTCATAAACTATTTTATATTGACTATCTGTAGCCTTATCTATCATCTCTCTTGGCTTAGCAAGACGCATAATCGTAGTCATGTTAGCTGCAGCATCAAATTCATCAGCTACCAAGGCGGTTTTTATTTTTTTTCCACCCTCATCATGCTCAAATGCCATATTTTGTTTATATAGAGAGAGATCTGGTATAGTGGAATAATTTATACCACCAACAGAATATTGTTCTGCATTAGATGTTTGAGTAATAGGGTTCTTGGAATATTTTGTTCCTACATAGTCAAAAAACTTAGCATTTTCCTCAATATCACGTCTTGCTAAATCTATGTTTGAAGTAGTAACATCAACACTGTAACCGGAAGCTGCCAATACAGAAGCTGAGATAGCGCTAATTATCGATTTACCCTGCCCTGTTTGCACCTCATTAACAACATGACTTCCAGATCTGAAATTATTCATTATAGCAATCATTTGAGTGGAATTAGCAAATTTACCACTAACGCGGTACATTCCCTCCCTTGTTACAGAAAGATAACCAAGCATTGCCTCTTTTTTTTCAATTGGACTAGCTTCATCATTTTTTAAAATATCGCTATATTTTTGACTAAGTGTTTGTAATTGCTTTTTGTCTAAATGCCTAACATGATCTTTTCCAAATTGATTAATTGCTAAAAAATCTTCAAGCAATTCTTTTTTTGCATTTAGAAGAATGGTTGTTTCTACTCGCTGATCTTTATCCGTAGAAGATATTAACTTTAATTGGTTGATTTTTTCAACGACTGTCTCGGTGCTAAACTGATCCCGAAGACCTTGATCAGTTCTTTTACCATGAGGGTCAGTTTCTAAAAGCTTGACATCACCACCAGCACCTAATTCTTTTGTTAATACTGCAACATTAGCAAATAATTCCCCTGTCTCGTATCTAGCAGCTAAGTTTGCAAGCGCTAGAGGGTCGATTTCTTTGAGCTTTGTTACAAGAGAACCTATCTGGTGTGATTCAAAATGTGGATTAATTTCATAAGCATGGGCAAGAATTGTACTGATATTTTTTTTTGCTGCACTTCCATAGATTGCATTTAATACTCCTGGCGTTATACCAGTATTATTACACATTTTAATTATAGTAGGCTCTAAACGAGTATCATCACAAGCTTGACTTAGTTGTTCTAAATTTGTTGTTACATCTTGCGACCTTGAACTTAATTTTATAATTTCAATAGCTGGTATATGTTTATACTGTTCTTGGTTGCAAGATTTTACCAGCTCATCAAGTTTCTCTGGATTAATATTTTTATCCATTGACCACTGCAACACTGAATCTCGATCTTTTTTATTATCTAACTTAGATACTTGGTAAGCTATATCAACAAAATTCTCAATATTAGATTCATAAGATTTTTTATAATTAGCAACAATCAGATCTACGACTTCAGTAGCTACTGGCCCTGACTGTAATTTTGATGTCAAAAGAGCAAAAGCATTTGGCTTAATTTTTGGAGACAAGGTTAAAAGAGCAGCTTTTTCTTTAGGAAATTCTTCTAAATTGGCGTTAACAACAATTTCGTATAGTTTATTAGCAACATCGAATTTTTTATCAGAGCCGTAAATTAAGTTAGTATCACCTTGAATAGAAAAATATAATTTAGTATTTTCTTTTAATAGAATATGGTTTGCTTCTATCTGAACTACAAGATCTGTTAATCGTCCTATAGCTTTTGGGTTAGTAATAAGAGAAGTGGTTTTTAATGAATCTACAAACTCTTTAGCATTTCCTTCAAGACCTTTACCAGTTAATTTATATTTAATAGCTTGGTTTAAATCAAAATCAACCCCCCCTCCAAATAACCTCTGCAAATCCTCAATTTTTAAAGGCTTCCCATCTCTACCTTCTGTAATTGAAAGAAGAATATTATTAGCCTCTAGAATGTTAGCTTGCGTTTCTTCATTAATTTTCCTGCCCCCATTTGCGGCATATTCTTGTTCATATTTTTGAATTGCTTTTGTTATATCTTCTTTTCTTCTAGCTCCCTTTAAATCATCTTCAATAGATTGAAATTCAGGCTTACTAAGGATTGTAGCTTTTAAGTCTAATAATTTTCTACTAAATGTGAAATCAGAAGAAAAAGAAATATCATATTTTTTAGCTTGGAACTCTCTATGTATATAAGATTTAGGATCTTTTTCAGTTTCCGGTATCTTGCTAATAGCTTCATATAACTCAATTTTCCCTTCATGTTTGATTAACTTATTATCAGATCCTATTCTAATTAAACTATGTATATCTTTTAGACCATCCAGCACTTCCTTAGGCAAGGCTTGATCCTTCTCTGTCTCATCTACTTTTTCTTTAAGAGCAGCTCTCCATAAATTAGAACTAAAGGCAGGATCTTCTATATCCAATTTTTTAACTAATTCAACAAATTTTTCAGGATCATCCACAAAACGAAGCGCAGCAAAGAAATGCTCTCTTTTATCACCCTCTAAAGATTTGCTAACTTCGATCAATGCAGACATCTTCTCTATTTGCTTTGATTCCCAACCATCACTTTGTGCCATATCTTTGGAAGGTAGTACACTATGTAAAATAACATGCATTTCTCCTACAGATCTTATATCTGGGTTTAGTGCATAAGTAGTATCTACACCATCAATATTTTTTTTTATAATACAATTTTGAGTAAATTGAGATAAAAAGTCTTTAATTTTATGGTGGTCTTCAAAATATATTTCATCTAAGTATTTTGCAATATTTGAATTAATATCACGCATATGATCTTTGTCTTTTAAAGGATTAGATTCTTTATCAGACAAGGCTATCATGTACCCAACATTACTTAACAATCTCAATTCATCACGTATTTTAGGAGCAATATTTATAGAAACTTTTTCCTTATAAATATTACTTTTAAGACATAATCTATCAACATTAGCGTCAATACAGTAATTATCTGCAAAACGTCTTTCTCTATCTTCATTTTCTGGTAAAGTTTGTTTATAGGATCTAGCTAGGACTTCTTTTGTTGTAAGATTTAAATCTTCTTTTGATACGAAAGAACCAATAATTTTGCTATCTGAATCAACTATTGCAAAATCAGAATATCTTTTCATGTAAAATGCTGATTGATATGAACCTAAATCTATTGAATTGATAGATTCTATCTGCTCGGATTGATTAGAAGCATTAGAAACAATATATTGCATTCTAGCCAATGAAACCATGGGATTGGAAAATGAAATACCGCAACACTCTAAATCCTTATAATTACCTGGCTTTAACAATTTGTCTTTTTTATTCTGAGCAACATCAAGTTCTTTCACAAAAGATACATAAGAATTACATGCACTTTCTAACTCTGTAAAAGAGGTTGCATAATTAGAATTATAAAGAGATGGTTTAATGGTGATTTCAAGAAATTGTTCAAATTCTTTTGCTGGCAAATTAATTAACCTATTAAGTGCAGCAAGCTCTTTCCCTTCAATAAAACAGCTTAAATCTTTTCTATTTCTAAGTATTCCATCATGAATAAAGCCACTAAATTTCTCAGCTTGCGCAATATCTCTTGGGAATGCTTCATTGATTTTTTGCGACAAAGCTGATAATTTTTCTTTAAATATCTCTTGCGCAGCTGGGTCATTGCCATAATAATCAAAATTATGCTCTTCCCGATCTTTAAATTTTCCACTTTTTTTATCAAAAAAAGCATCTACGAGAAAATTATTTTCCGTCGTTCCAAGCATTTCTTGCACTTTACTCTTTTTGATGCTAAAATTAAAGGGGGTAAAAATAAAAGTTCTATTACCAACTCCCCAAAGTTTTTCTACCTCTGGTTTATCAGGAAAGTAATAATGATCCATAACTACAAATCTTGGATCCTTTTTGCGCTCCATCTGCGCTTGGTGCATTTCTTTTACTATATTTTTATCATAATGCAAAATCAGACTATCTGATTTTTCAGGGAGCGCAGTAATCACAAATCCTGGTGGTAGAGACAAAGGATCTTTATTATCTATAACACCACCACTGAAATAATCTGGATTTCTATTCACTTCTACCAATGCTTCTTTAGAAATATAGGTAATACCAGGAGATTCAGGATTTTGATTCAGTAAATTTTTTGCTGTATCTAATCCGAGTTTACCCTCTAAAAATGATGTAATACAAGGTGTCTGAGCATCTTGAAATCTTTCATCTGGTAACTTATCTTTAAGAACTTTATCTATATTAAATCTTTTGTCTTTTACAAAAGAATCATACCTTCTTTCAAACTCTTCTGCCCAACCAACTTTTCTAGCAATACCATCTTTTACCTCAATAAAAACACGGTTTTCTGGTTTTTCGAAAACTGCTCTTTCATCCTCTGGTAAACTTTGCAAATAAAGATCTCGTATTATCTTTTCTTTTGCTTGGCTTAAGTCTTCTGCATATTTTGTTGCTTGTGCCTCACTAAGACCATCTTCGAGCATCAAGCTATTTTTTAAAAGATTTTGTGCAAGAGCTTCTTTGGCTTGTTTGTAAGTAACAAGATTTTCGGCTGTTACAGTATAATTGCTTTGCTGTTCTTGCTGCTGTTCTTGCTGCTGTTCTTGCTGTTGTTCTTGCTGCTGTTCTTGCTGCTGTTCTTGCTGCTGTTCTTGTTGTTGTTCAACTTCTGGGGATTTATTACTAAGTTTTTGCGCTTTCCAAGAAGCATCTGCAGAACCTTTATCTGCAATAATAGTTTGCTTGATCTCAACGAAATTAACATCTGTTAATGCTACTAATGTACGATCTTTTTCAAGAAATAAATTAGCAATACGTTCTCTGATTATATCTTTTGATGATTTTGCCATAATGCTATTTGAGTTTATTGTTAGTAGATTAATATTAACTTAAATAGCATTTAAAACAATATTATTTATAAAAAGCTTTTTTGAAGATAATGATTTATTGTAATTTAATCTTCAAGAATCTGTGAATCAAGAAATGATGGAAAATGTTTAGACTGTAGCTTATATTTTTACTAGCAAATTAATATCAATTTTTATCTAGAAGGAAGATAGATTTTTGGAAGCTTTAAAGCACTTATAGGAATATCTCTTACGTATTCATGCAACTACTTCTTTCTTTTTTATATCTAAGACTAGTTGAGAAAAAAATATGAAATGGACAACCCCAATAAAAGATTGCCCATTAACACTAAATCAACTTAAAATAGTTTGTTGAAATTTTAAATACGATGTACAGAAGAATAAGAATTAGCTTTTTATCACCGCAGCTACTTCATCAGCAAAGTTTTTTTCTTCTTTTTCAATACCTTCACCAAGTTCAAACCTAACATAATTTGTAAGAACAACAGAAGCGCCTAATTCCTTGGCAGCATTTTCTACCACATCAGAGATTTTTGACTTACCGTCAATTACAAATACCTGATCAAGCAATACTATTTCCTCTAAAAATTTGCGTATTCTACCATCAATCATTTTTTCAATAATGTTATCTGGTTTTCCAGAAGCTCTGGACTGTTCAGTAAATATATCTTTCTCTCTTTGGATTAAAGCTTGATCAACAGATTCTTTATTTAAACATTGTGGTTTTGCAGCTGCTATATGCATTGCTATCTGCTTGCCAAGTTCCATCAATTTTTCTTTATTACCAGTAGATTCCAGAGCGACTAATACTGAAATTTTACCCATTCCATCTGCAATAGCATTATGTACATAAGAAGCAATCACACCATCATTTACTTTAAGTGTTTGCATACGACGTAGGGTCAGATTTTCTCCAATTGTTGCAACATTTTCTGTAATCAAAGCTTCTACTGTTTTTGCATTTTCAACAACTGTAGATTTTAACTGCTCTAGCGAAGAGGAATGAACAGCTTTGTGAGCAATTTTATTTACTAAAGACTGAAATAATTCGTTTCTTGAAACAAAATCTGTTTCAGAGTTAATTTCAATAACCGCAGCATTTGTAGCTTCTACTTTTAGAGCTGTTAAACCTTCAGAAGCTATTCTGTCTGCTTTTTTTGCAGCTGCAGCAAGACCTTTTACCTTAAGCCAATCAACAGCTGCTTCAAAATCTCCAGATGTTTCAACCAGAGCTTTTTTGCAGTCCATCATCCCTGCGCCAGTTTTTTCTCTTAAATTTTTTACCAGTGATGCTGATACACTCATTAATTTTCTCCCATACTATATTTATAATTTATTGCGCCACAGAAACAGTCGATGTAGCTGCAGATTTATACATTATTTTCAGCTTTATCATCTTTATTTCCCTGCTTCACCTACAAGATTTTTCTTCGCAGTTTTGATATTGCTATTATCTTTATCCAAATGCTTGGCTTTAGAGACTTTTGCAGTCTTATCAATTTTCTTAACACCATCCATGGTATTTTCTGTTTTTGCTTTTATAGCAGATCCAACATCAACACCTGAGTTTCTAAGTGATGCTTGTATTCCTGCTAGTGCAGCATCAGCAAATAAAGAACAATATAATCTGATTGATCTAATAGCATCGTCATTACCAGGTATTGGAAAATCAATATGATCTGGGTCAGAATTACTATCAACTACTGCAACGATTGGAATAGACAATTTCACCGCTTCTTTTACAGCTAAATGCTCTTTATTTGTATCAATAACTACAACAAGATCAGGACGTCCACCAATATTTCTGATTCCAGAAAAAGATCTAATTAATTTTTCTTTTTTACGAGTCAAATCCAAAAGTTCTTTTTTTGTATAATTAATGACATCTTCTTCATTATCAAGAATTTTTTCAATTGCATCTAATTTTTTTATAGATTTTGAAATTGTACTCCAGTTAGTTAAAATACCACCAAGCCATCTATGATTTATATAATATTGATCACATTTTTTAGCATACTCAGCCACTAATTCTGTAGCTTGAACTTTACTACTGACAAAAAGAACTTTGCCATTATTTTTTACTGTTTCATAAATTTCCTTCAAAGCAATTTGTAACAAAGGAACAGTTTGCTGAAGATCAATAATATGAACATTATCTTTTACGCCATAAATATAGGGCTCCATTTTTGGATTCCAACGTGAAGTTTTATGGCCAAAATGTATTCCAGCGTCTAGCAAATCGCTAACGCTAACTTTAGGTAAATCAGACATTTTTATCTCCTAATATTTGTTAGTTTAAACCTCCGTACTAGCTATAGATTCCAAAAATATTTGGACTAACAAACTATCGGTACGTGTGAATTATTTAGCATTCGTTATATACCAAATTAGCTGCACTATATATGATAATCCCATTATATACAACATCAAAATAAAACCATCGAAATTTTCTACAGTTTTATAGCAAAATATTGGAAATTTGAGATGAAAATAATGTGAAATCAAGTTATGTAGTTTACTACGTAAATTATTAGGTTATATTAAATCAAAGAATATAATATTATACTAAATAAAAATTAATAAATATGAAAAGTATAAATAATTGCTTACTGTTTTTAGTGACGTTACTAACACTTTCGGGTTGTTATCCTATTGAAACAAGCTCTCATTATAACAAGGATTTCACTAGAGCTAATTTTGAATCAAAGCCTGTTTATTTAAGTTTTAAAAAACCAAAAGACAATTCTTTTTACTTTATATTAGCTAAAGATACCAATAATAATGATTATAAGTTACGTGTAAGATGGTATAGCTATAGCAAATCTGATATATTATTTAATGGTTATAATAGTAGTTTGAAATTTCTTATAGATAATGAAAAAATTATAAGTTTTACTCCTATTAAGAAACCCAAGATTGTTGCTTATAATATTAATTCAAACAGTCGTGAAGAAGAAGCTATTTTTTCTCTCACCAGAGATGAATTTTATTCTATAGCTTATTCAAAAGAAGTAACTGTGGAATTAAACGGCAAAAATAAAATAGCGACTGGTTATTTTAATTCTAGAAATAGTTTTAAAGCATTTAGAGAATTTATTGAAAAAAGTTATTAAAATAAAATATTGAGACATAAATTATTTATCTTTTTTCTTTTTAATACCAAACATAGTATTTTAATAATTTTGCTAAATTATTAAAATAAAGCTGGAAAAGTAAAATTTTCAATGTTATATCTAGCAAATATATGGAGAGATGGCCGAGTGGCCGAAGGCGCTCCCCTGCTAAGGGAGTATAGGGATCACATCTCTATCGAGGGTTCGAATCCCTCTCTCTCCGCCATTATATCTTTAAAGAACTGGCTTCTTGTGTATGCGTTACCACCTCTAAAATTACAATTTCCCAACAACCTTGAAAAACAGAACTTACACAAAATTTCATAATTGACTCCTTATCCTTTATATTGATTATTTTTAAATAATACAGAGCAGGTATATGCAACTGCTAAAGCATCTATTTCATCAAGGTTTTTCAAATCAGGCATGCCAGATAGTATAATTTTTATCATATGTGCCATTTGTTCTTTTTCGGCATGACCAGATCCTACTACAGTTTTTTTTATTAAATTTGGTGTGTACTCAAAATATGGTTTGTCAACTTTGCCAATTAAAGCCATTACAGCTCCTCTTACATAACCAAGTTTCAGAGAAGAAGAAGCATTTTTATTGATAAATGTTTCTTCCATAGCTATTAAATCTGGATTATGAGTTTCTATAATATTTTCGATTGTATCTACAATATGATAAAGTCTTTTATGCATTAAATCGGTAGGTTTAGTTTTTACCAAACCGCTTGTTATATAATTAATTTTAGGTGAGTTTAAGTTTATTAAACCCCATCCAAGAGAAGCAAGAGCTGGATCGATACCTAATATTTTCATAATTTTAATTTAATCCAATAAAGATTTTTCTTTTTTAAAAGTTTGATATAACACTGGAATCACAAATATAGTAAATAAGGTACCAATTAACATCCCACCAACAATTACAAGACCAATAGAGTTGCGAGATTCTGATCCAGCGCCATTAGCTAAAACTAGCGGTAATGCTCCACAAATAGTTGATATACTTGTCATTAAAATTGGGCGCAGACGAAGCTTGGCTGATTGGATAACCGCTTCATTAATTTTAAAACCTTGGTAGCGCAACTGATTAGTAAATTCTACAAGCATTATGGAATTTTTAGTAACCAAACCAATCAGGGTAATTAATCCAATGTTACTATACATATTTATGGTATTATTAAATAGTAATAACGCAAGAACTCCGCCAGTGATTGAAAATGGCACTGACATTAAAATTAAAATAGAATCAGAGAAACTTTCAAACTGAGCTGAAAGGACTAAAAATATAAAAATTAGAGCTAAAAGAAAGGTTGTTAATGTGCCACCATAAGATTCATTCATTTGTTTTATCTGACCCAGATATTCTAATTTGGTATTATTTTTATTTATTAGCTCTGAAGAAATAGAATCTATTGCCTTAATAGCATCAACCAAAGTTTTGTTAGGGGCAAGGTCAGCGCTAATGGTAATAGCTTTAGATGTATTATAATGTTTATATTCTTTAACAGTTATTTTTTCTACTATATTAGCAACTGATTGCAAAGGTATAATATTATTATTATTGGTTTTAATAATTACTCTTTTTAAATCATCTGGGCTTTTTCTTTCGGAATCTGCATATTTGAGAATCACATCGTATATATCATTACCCATTCTAAAATCTCCGACAAATCTTCCTGCTATTAAATACTGAATAGTTTTACCAATTGTTTCAAGATTTGCACCATATCTATACGCTTTTTCACGATTTACAATAATTTCCAATGTAGGAGTTGAAGATTTAAAATCCCTTTCTATATTTTGGAATAGAGGGTTGTTTTTCATAATATCAACAAATTTAGCAGATAATTGATCGATTTCATCATACTCAAGAGAGGTTTGCAGATTAAATTCCACCATTTTATCAGTACCGCTATTGCTAAGAGATCTTGGGCTAACAGCAAATATTGACATACCAGCTATTTCCGAGAATTTTTGATTTAAATCAGCTTTTATATTTTTATCTGATCTTTTTCTTTTACTCCATTCTTGCAATGGCACAAAAGCCATGGCATTTTCTCCCCCCCCCCAACCAATAACATCAAAAAAACCAAATATATCTTTATCTTGTTTCATGATTTCTTCAGCTTTTAATACGCTTTTTTCTGATTCAGCAACACTTGACCCTTCTGGACCTGAAAATACAACTTGTAAAAAAGCTTGATCTTCTTCTGGAACGAAAGTTTTACCAACATATTTAAAACTTATTATTAATATAATCACTGACGCAAAACAAATAATAAAAAACTTCTTTTTGTGTTTTATCGACAATATCAAATAATCTACATAAATATTTTGTACATTTTTTAGAAAGTGATCAAAATTTTGTAAAATCTTTGGTTTCGGTGTTTCTGATCTAGAGATCATTCTACTCGTCATCATTGGCGTAAGGGTTAAAGCCACAAAACCTGAAAATAATACGCAGAATGCCAGGGTCCAAGCAAATTCGATTAATAATTTACCTAAAAACCCTTCAATAAAACCAATTGGTAGAAAAACAGATGCAAGAGTTATTGTCATTGCTATAATAGCAAAACTAATTTCACGAGAAGCATCATAGGCGGCTTCTATTGGAGTTTTGCCGAGTTCATGACTATGACGAAAAATATTTTCTAGCATGACAATAGCATCATCAACTACCAAACCTATTGCTAAAATCATAGCAAGTAACGTGAATATGTTAATTGAAAATTCTAAAAAATACATTGCTATGAATGTTCCAATCAAAGAAATAGGTATCGTAACAAGAGGAATAAGAGTTATTTTAGCAGAGCCTAGAAAAACATAGGTAACCAACCCAACTAGTGCAATAGCCTCAAATATAGTGAAAAATACTTCTCTGATAGATTCTTTGACTGGGATAGCTGCATCATGAGCTACATCTATTTGAATTCCAGCGGGTAAATTAGAACGTATTTTAACTAATTCAGACCTTACACTATCAGATAATTCAATAATATTAGCAGTAGATTGTTTAATTAAACCAATAGCCATGGATCTTCTGCCATTATATCTTAAAATAACATCATCTTCCAATGGCTCTAGAGAAATTCTTGCTATATCCCCTAGTTTTATAATAGTTCCATCTTCATATTTTTTTACAATTATATTTTCAAATTCTTGTGGGTTATTTAACGACGCATTCAATCGCAAAGTAAAATTTCTTACCTCAGATTTTATAGTACCAGCTGGATAATCCTTGTTTTGGTTTATAATTGCTTGTTCTATTTCAAAAGGGGAGATTTTATGTTCAAATAATTTTGTATTATAAGGTTCTATCCTCATAGTATAATATCTGCCACCAAATATAACAGAATTACCCACTGTAGGTAATTTTTCAAGTAATGATTTTATTTGATCATCAGCTATTCTAGTTAGCTCAAGATTATCGTGCCTATCGCTATTAATACTAATCCAAATACTAGGCCAACTATCGGCATCTAGCTTTGCAACTGATGGCTGTTTCATATCATCAGGGAAAATATGATTGAGATCAGAAATTTTAGATCTTACGTCATTCAAAGCTATTTCAATATTACTATCTAATTTAAATGAGAGAGTGATATTACTTGTGCCAACACTACTTTCTGAGGAGATGAAATCTAGATTTTTTAATAGTTTGAGTTCCTTTTCTAGGCGAGTGGTGATTTGTTTTTCCATATAGAGAGCGTCAGCACCAGGATAGTTAGCGCTTACTGAAATTATAGGAGGAGCAATGTTTGGAATACCTCTTATTTGTAGCTTATTATAGAAAATACCCCCAAGAGTCATTATAATAAGACTAAGTACTATGGTAAAAACCGGTCTTTTTATACATATAGCAGGAAGATTCATTGATTTTATTTAATTATTTGATAATTATTTCAGATCCATCGTAAATTTTGGTTAGTCCATCTAGAACTATTAGATCACCTTCTTTTACATCATCTGATAATAATTCAATCATATTGTTTGTTCTTATTCCTAGAGTTACAAATGTTTTTTTAGCTTTATTTTCTGGAGTTATTACGTAAATAAAATCGCCTTGATTATTTTTGAGCACTGCTTTTTCAGGAACTCCAAGGGCTTTATGTTTATTAAAAATAATGTCAGTTTCCACAAATGATCCATGTAATAAATAATCATTATAAGGAAATATTAGTTTTGCAGTAATAGTACCGTTATCAGAAACATAATTTGATATTGCAACAATTTTTCCTTGTATTGGTTTTCCATTTTCGCCATAAGCTTGCACTATATCACTATTTAAAATTTTACCATTCAATATTTCTGGTAATTCAACAAAGATATAAAAATCACTTTTTGTTGTAATGCTAAATAAATAGTCCCCTTCTTTTACTACATCTCCAATATTTGCTTTTATTACACCTATGCTAGCATTATCGGTAGATTTAATAACCATATCTTTGTAAGTAGAAATAACTTTCTTATAATCGTTTCTAGCTTGTTCTAGAGTGGTTTTGGATTTGTTAACCCCCTCTTCTTTGATTATATTTTTTTCAAATAGAGCTAAATCACGATTGTAATTATATTCCGCCATGTATAAATTTGCTTCCGCTTGGGATTTCATTGTTTCGGCAATTTCCCTGTCTATAGTTAGCACTATAGTATCTTTTGATATTTCCCCCCCTTGTTTATCAAAAATAAAATCAACAGTTCCTTTTGTTTTAGCAAAATAATCCTTACTGTTTACAAGCTTAACCTGCCCAATTGCCGTATGTTTTTCATGAAATTCTGCGATAGATAGTTTTGCTGGAGTGATAATAATTTTACTTATATTTTGAGCAAAAGTTTTTTGTTCAAATAAAAATACTAAACAGAGTAATGTAATAAAATTTTTCATTTTTGAATGCTCAATCTTTGAGTCAAAATATTAACCAATTGAGTATAATTCAATTTTCTTAAAAACAACATTAAAAAACTGATGCAGAATATATTATTTTATAGCTTACTCGTAATTATGACCTACAAAATCATAAGGATTTATGAATTTTCCATTTAACTGCACTTCAAAATGTAAATGTTCTCCTTTAGCATTTCCTGTTTTACCCTCTATACCTATTACTTGACCTCGAATTAGTTTTTGACCTTTTTTTACAAAAGTTCTGCTTAAGTGAGCATATTTTGTTGTTATGTTATTTCCATGGTTTATTTCAACAATAATGCCATAACAATTTTTAGTTCCAACAAAAGAAACTTTGCCATTAGCGCTTGCGTATATGGGGGCTTTAGTAATTCCAGCAACAAGATCAACACCATTATGCATTTTAAAATTTCGGCTGATTGGATGTTTTCTCATACCATATCCACTTGAAAGATAAGCATTATAAGATGGAAGCATCAAAGGTATATGAGAAATTATATGATCTAATTTTGCCAACCCTTGGCTAGGAGTAAATTTTTTGAAATCTGATTTAGCGATTTTAGTTAGTTTGCGATAATTACTATTATTTAGAATTTTATATTTACTCTGTAACTTAATTAACAAATTAGTTATTTTTTTTATTTTTAGCTTTGCTTCTTTAGATAACTCAGAACTAGAGTAAGATTTTGATTTGAATTTTTGTAAGTATGTTTGAGCGTAAATCTTGTCGTTTGCAAATAATCCAAAATCTTTTGAAAAAATAGTATTCGTATTATTTATTCTTGCTAAATCGTAAGTTAATACTAAATCAGAGCTGCTTAATTTATAAGTTTTTTGAAGTTTATTGCGAACTTTTGTATAAGAATCAATGGAATAATTATGTGTTGTACTACATGCTTGCAATAGCAAAGAAAGTATAAGAATAAATATAAAACGAGTAGTCATTGTTGTGTTATTTATTTTTTGTTCCTAGAACTTGTAGTTCTGGATATAAAACTAATGGTTTTTTTAAGCCGCAACTTGATAAAAGTATGCAACAAAGGATAAAAAAAATAATTTGTTTCATATTGATATTTAAGATATAAGTTTTGACTATGAATAAATAATATTAATTTCTATCGATTAAGACAATATACTCTATGAAAAAATATTCTACAAAAATGTTTTTATATTTTATAAGTCTTTGTAGTTTTTTGATTATTTACAGCGCTCATGCTATTGCAGAGAATTCAACTATTGCAAGACCAGAAAATTCTTTTGTTCCAGATGAGAATTTTTTTGATAAAGAAGGGAATAAAGTTTTTTTAGATCAATTTGAAGGAAAAACCATATTACTTAGTTTTTGGGCTAGTTGGTGTGGTTCATGCGTTGACGAATTACCAAGCTTAGATATTTTAAAAAAAGATTTTAGAAACTTACCTTTTGAAGTTGTAGCTGTATCTGAAGATTTTAAAGGAATAAATGCAGCAGAAGAACATTTTAATAAATATGGTATCAGGCATCTAAAACTATATCATGATTATCAAAATAGCCTTTTCAAAGCTATGTCAGTGGTTGGTTTACCTACTTCTTTTTTAATTAACCCAGAAGGAAAAATAAAAGTTATTTTTAAGGGGCATACAAAATGGCATGAAGAATCAGTTCGTAATATTTTACTTTCTGAAATCGATGGCAATCCAGCAATTCCTAAAAATAGTTATATAACAACATCTTTAAATAAAAAAATTACATCAATACAAACTGAAGCAGAAAAAAAAGATGATAAAAAAAACATAGAAGGTGTAAAACTTAATGAAAAAAACTCAGATCAATCCAAGCAAACAGAAAATAATATAACAGAAGACAAACAATTAGAGCAAAAAGATGAACAAAATAAACAAGAGTGAAAACTCTATTTCTACTTCTAAAACATCTATCAATACAAAGCGTACCAGTAAAATAGATCAACTAATTTCTATATTACCTTTTTGGTCTAATAATAAACCCGTTGTAGCAATTATGAGGCTAGAGGGGGTAATAGGAAAAACAGGAAGTATGAGATCAGGTCTTACTATTTCATCTTTAAACAAATTGATTGAAAAAATGTTTAAGATAGAAAATTTAGATGCTGTATGTTTGTGTATTAATTCTCCCGGTGGATCACCTGTGCAATCAGAGTTAATATCAAAAAGATTAAGGTCTTTAGCAAAAGAATTGGATGTTCCTATCTATAGTTTTGTTGAAGATGTAGCAGCTTCTGGAGGATATTGGCTTGCTTGCGCTGGAGATAAAATATTTGCGAGTAAAAGTTCTATTATTGGTAGTATAGGGGTTATTTCAAGTGGGTTTGGTTTTCATGGGGCTATAGAGAAATTGGGAATTGAGAGAAGAGTTATTGCGGAAGGTAAGAATAAATCTGTTCTTGACCCTTTTCAGCCATCTAAATCCTCTGATATCAAATTAGTAAAAGCTTTGCAAAAGAAAATATATGATCATTTTGTTGAAAATGTTAAGGAACGTAGAAAAGCTAGACTTACTCAAACCGATGATATTATATTTAATGGTGAGTTTTGGACTGGTCAAAAAGCTCTAGATTATGGATTGATTGATGGTATAGATGATTTATATTCATTTATTAGTAAAAGATATGGTAATGAAGTAAAATTAGAATATATCGAAAATAAACAATCATGGTTTAAAAGAAAAGTTGGGATGGCAAATGCTAAAGATATAGCTCAAGAAGTTACAGATACAGCGCTCGATAGAATTGAATCACAATTTATTAAGGGTAAGTTTGACTTATATTAAATAAATTTTGAACATTCAATAATAAATATAAAGGTTTTTAAAAATTTCTATCAATTTTGGTTAGTGCATATGGCATTGTGTCGTTTTGTTTTTTTAGTGATTTTTATAATTTGCCATTCATATTCATTATGTTTTGCAGAGGAGGATTCTTTGCAATCTTATTCTCTTGATGAGATAGAGAAAGATTTGCAGAGTCAAATTTCTATTTCCGATGTAGAACAAATAAAACGTGAAGACTTGCCAAAGTTAGAAGATAAAAAGAAAGAAAGCATATCTTCTGAAATTGATGTTTCTCATGAAAACGAAGCTTTCTCTTATACAAAAAATGCTAAAATTATTATTTTAAATAAAATTACTGCTAAATCTGAGTTAGTAGAATTTAAGTTAGGAGAAGCCAAATCTTTTGGGAATATTTCTGTGGAATTAAATAGATGTGCAAAAAATACAGATCCTTTAAAATCTTCTAATCTTATGTTAATTAAGGTTTTGGATAATAAATTCGATAATGACAAATCAGTACTATTTAATGGTTGGATGGATTCCTCAAATCTTTCAATCTCGACTTTAGAACATCCTGTTTACGAAATAATACCTATAGATTGTATTAAATAATGTAACAAAAGCTATTTATACATTAGCTTTTTGGTAAATCTACAACAAATCTATTTTTACAAATACCCGTAAAATCTGAGTTAATCAATTTATCTTGTAATTCGATTAGTTTAAGAGGTAATATCTAATAGTTAGTGAAGTGTTTAGTTAAATATTGCAATGTTAATAAATTGAGAAACAAAAAAATTATTATGAAAAAATGGTTTAAATCTTTTGTATTAATGTTCTTAATTGGTAATCTTTATTCCTGCACACCTTCCGCACCTTATGAAGTAACAAGCCCTTGTGTTGCTGGTGACTCAGATAACCCATATTCTATAACTCCTTGCACAAGAATTCCTTTGAATTTACACCACATCATTACTTAAAACATTTAACAAGTCAGGTGTTTGTGTATTGTGGTATTTAGTAATCAAGGATTATTTGCATCATAATATAAGTAAGTTATAATGGTTTTACTCAATATCTTCTTCTATTATAATTTCTTCTAAATTGTCTATTTCTAAGTTTAAATCATCATCGTTGCCGAATATATTAGAAGTTTCGTTGGCAAGATCCATATCGTCTGATATGTTTTCTCGATTTTCAGCATGTAAGTTTTCATCCTCGATAATATCAACTTTATTTCTAGTTTGTAGGCTACTGATTAAATCTTCTCGTAATTGTTGTATATTGATGGTTTTTTTCGAAATCTCACGTAATGCAATAACTGGTTTTTTGTCATTATCTTCATCAACAGTGATAAGAGAACCATAACGTATTGCTTTTGTTCTTTGGGATGCAAGCGAAACTAACTCAAATCTGTTTTTAATTTCTTCTAGGCAATCTTCAACTGTTATTCTAGCCATATACTTAAAAATCTTCTATGTTAAAAGAAAATAATTCTAATATAGTTTATATATTTTTGCAAGCTCTGTTGTTATGCTAAAATAAATAAGTTGAGATTAAATAGCTTATTAAAATCAGATCTTGATCGTAACTTATCAAAAAATTTCTATTTAACGAAAACAAAAATATAGGATGAATATAGTTTATCTTTTTTACTTTTAGATGAATATAGTTTGTCTTTTTTTACTTTTACGATATAAGAATTATTATATTTTTTTATTTAACAATCAACATATATAAATCTTATGAATTTTGATAATCAAATTATTGATGCGGTCGATGTAAGTGTATATTGGAAAGATTTATCTGGTAAATATCTCGGATGTAATAAATACATGGAGCAAATGTCAGGAATGAATCGGGATAAAATAATTGGCAATACAGATTATAATCTTCCTTGGAAAGATCAGGCAAATAAGATTAAAGAAATAGATGATTTAGTTATCACTAGTCGAAAACAATATAAGACGGAAGAAATAGCAACTCTTGCCAACGGCGTTGTTAAGACATTCTTAAGTGCCAAAAAACCACTTTTAGGAGAAAATAATAAAGTTATAGGCGTGATAGGCGTTTCTATAGACATTACAGATTATAAATATTTTGAGTATGAATTTGAGAAAACTGACAAAATTTTAAGTGAGTACTCTTCTATTAAGAGCAGATTTCTTAGGAACATTAGTCATGAATCAAGAATTCCTATAGGATCTGTATTATCAATATCTGAGACGCTAAAAGATAATTGGGATAAATTTGATGACGTAACGAAACATACAAATATAAATTTGATATTTAAAGAGCTTAGTAGATTATCCAAATTTATCACCGATACATTTGATACAGCTAAATTTTTAACAGAAGAAATTCAGCTTGATTTAAAAAGAGATGATTTTTCTACTTTTTTAAGAAATATAGCAGCAACTCATCAAAAATCTTCTATTTACAGAAATATTGATATAGCTGTAAATCATTTTGATAATTATTTTTTTTGCTTTGATCGTCAATTAATGACTCGAGTAATTGACAATCTAATAATGAATGCTATTCGTTATTCACCTAAAGAGAGAAAGATTTCTATTAATTTATACAAATCATACTTAAAAGACAGCGAAATTCCAGCTATACATTGTTCTATTATCGATGAAGGAGTAGGGATTCCAGTAGATGAGGTAGAATCTATATTCGATCTATTTACAGAGAGTAGCAGAACTGCTTCAAGGTCTTGTGGCGTTGGATTAGGGCTTAATTTATGCAAAGAAATTATAGACGCTCATTCAGGAGAGATCTGGGTTGAGAATAATCCCTTAAAATCAGGCGTTACTTTTAATTTCACCATTCCTACTAATCTTTTTTCATTATCTAAAGATGATTATCATAAAGAAATTAACGAAGATGTTAATAATATTTTCCAAAGAAATTTAAACACTATACCCATAAGCTTAGAAAAAAGACCTTTTGCATTAATTGGGATTAGCCCTTTTAATAGTTACTTTTCTGTAGAAAAAATATTGGAAATATTTGAGTGGATAAATAGGCAATATGATGATTTTGCAGTATTTATTCCAGATCAAATTTCTAAATATACTTACGAGGCTTTAGGATATGAAGAGTCCAGAACTCATCAAAAAATAAGAAAACAAGATAATTACACTATAAGCAAGATCAACAAGGCACTGTCACTTTTTTATCAAAATTATCCTGATAAAAGTAAAATTAACATACATAGCATTTCTCAATTAAGGCAGAAACGATCTTATCAAGAATTATATGAAATGTATTACAAGCTATTTACTAAAGATAAGGAATTCAGGCAAAATTGTTTGGATATGACAGAATGGGTATTATTAAATAATACAAAAGATAAAGAGATTACAATAGAAGATTCTCAAAAAAATATAGCAGTTCAGTACTTCTTATTAGAATTACCAGTAATGACTCACTCAACAGATATTTTAAATTTAAAATCATGTGATTTTGTGTATCACATGATTCCAAAATTTTTAAAACAACTTTATCATAGTAAAGACTTAGTCTCTCCTACACAAAATTTTCTAGTTCTTAGGTAATAAGGCGTGGAAAAATCTATAAATATATTGGGGCTAAACAGCTTGCTTATATGTGTAAAGATAATGTAAAATGTGGTCGGGGCAGAGAGATTCGAACTCCCGACCCTCTGGTCCCAAACCAGATGCGCTACCAGACTGCGCTATGCCCCGAAATATAAGATCACTACTAATTTATATAGACTAATAGACTATTTAAAGCAATATAAATTGTTTGATTTTACTGAAATATTCATGTTCTAATTAGCTCTACCCTATGTTATAATTGTCATTTTAGATAATAATAAAGCATAAAATGAGTGTTTTTCACGTTAGTATTCTTACATTATTTCCAGAAATGTTTCCTGGCTCATTATCATATTCTCTTGCAGGCAGAGCTCTTGAAAACAAGATTTGGTCATATGATATTACTAATATTAGAGATTTTGGTTTAACAAAACATAAAAATGTTGATGATGAAGCATGTGGCGGGGGCAATGGTTTAATAATGCGACCTGATGTAGTTGGCTGCGCCTTAGATAAAGTATTATCAAATCATCCAGATAGCATTATTTACTACCCTTCCCCAAGGGGGAAATTATTTGATCAAGAATTTGCACATAAGATTAGCACGCAAAAAAAAATAATTATTTTATGTGGAAGATTTGAAGGGATTGACGAAAGAATAATTGATGAGTATAATACTCATCAGATTAGTGTTGGTGATTATATTTTGTCTGGAGGGGAGGTTGCTGCAAGCGTTATTCTAGATAGTGTTATAAGGTTATTGCCTGGAGTGCTTGTGAATCAAGATACTCTTAAGGAAGAATCTTTTGAACGAAATAATAACGGTCTAAAATTACTTGAGCATCCGCTTTATACCAAACCATCAATTTGGCGAGGTAGAAAAGTTCCTGAGGTTTTATTGACAGGTAACCACGCTAAGATTGAACAATGGAAACAAGATCAATCCATAGAAGTTACAACAAAATTAAGACCAGATTTATTGAAGTAGGCTACCCATGTTCTCATATTAGTCGTGAATGGATCAGTGACTAAGGTTTCAAGGCCACATGGTAATTATAATTATAGAATGAAAATGAAAAATTTAATTGAACAATACGATGCAGAGCAAATTAAGCAATCGCTTGAGAATAAAACTATCCCAGATTTTAGAGCTGGAGATACAGTTTCTGTTAGTGTGCGAGTGATAGATGGTACAACGGAAAGATTCCAAAATTACGAAGGAGTTGTAATAGCAAAACGCAATAGCGGTATTGCATCATCTTTTGTCGTGCGTAAAGTAAGCCACGGAGAAGGAGTAGAAAGAAGATTTATGACATATTCTCCTATTGTTCATAAAATTACCGTTGTAAAACATGGCGTTGTGCGTCGTGCAAAATTGTTTTATTTAAGAGCTTTAAGTGGTAAAGCTGCTCGTATTAAAGAAAAAATGTCTTATACAAAAAAGAAATAACAAAGCTAAAAACAGGTGAATCATAAACTTTGTGATTCACCGCTTGATAAAAATCATCTATTGACTAAATCTTTTCTAAAGTATAATCCAGTTTGTATGTTTGATGCATTCTTTTAGCTAGAGACGTATTATGTGTAACCATTATTATAGAAGCTCCTGAATTTTCTACTCTATCCAGAAATAACTCAAAAACTTCTTCTGCTGTATTTGGATCCAGATTACCAGTAGGTTCATCCGCTAAAATGAGTGTAGGATTATTAATAAGCGCTCGAGCTATTGCAACTCTTTGTTGCTCGCCGCCAGACAATTCCCCTGGAAAATTATATAATCTTTTGCCAAGACCTAATTTTGCTAATAAATCTTCCGCTTCTTGTAGAGCTTGTTTTTTGTTCACACCACTTATTAATAAAGGCATTGCAGCATTTTCTTGGGCTGTAAAATCACCCAGTAAATGATGATGTTGATATATAAAACCCATATTCTTTAATCGAATTTGAGGAGCATATTTCAAATTTTTTAGTTTATATTCAGGGATATTTGCAATATGCACAGATCCAGAATCAGGCGAATCTAAAAGACCAGCAATATGTAACAATGTAGATTTCCCACTGCCAGAAGCCCCAACTATAGCAACCATCTGATTTTTATCAATCTCGAGATTGATATTTTTTAAAACCTCAATAGTTGACCTGCCTTGACGATAATCTTTATTAATATTTTGCAGCTGTAGCGCAAACTGTTTATCACTCATATCTCATAGCCTCTATAGGATTTAGTTTTGCAGCTTTAAATGAAGGATATATAGTAGCAATTAGTGATAGGATTAAAGATAAACATCCAACAATAATCACATCAGATATTCTTACAACAGATGGAAGGCTGTAAAGAAAATAAATTGCAGAGTCAAAAATTTTGGTACCAGAAATACGCTCTAAAAATAATCGGATGTTTTCTATATTATATGAGATAATAAGACCAAACAAGATTCCGAGAACCGTTCCGATAAAACCAATAAATAGACCATTAATTATAAAAATACACATGATTTGATGAACTGAAGAGCCCATAGTTTTTAAAATTGCAATATCTTTGGTTTTATCTTTAACTATCATAAATAGGCTCGAAACAATATTAAAAGCTGCAACTATTATAATTAAAGAAAGTATTGTAAACATAGCTGTTCTTTCAATAGCAAGGGCTTTTAAAAATTGCTGATTATTATCCATCCAACTTGAAACTCTTACATGGTTGCCAAGTTCTTTTTGCAATAATTTGGCATCAATTTTAGCAGATTCTGGATCTTGAACATTAATTTCAATTAAGTTTATTTCATTGCCTAGAGAAAGAAATTTTTGTGCAGCGGCAATAGGCATAAGCATTGTAGCTGAGTCATAATCATACATTCCGCTACTAAAAACAGCCACAACATTGAAATCCTTGGATCTTGGCATAGTACCAAAAGCCGTTGAAATAACATTCGGCGAAATTAATTTAATTTTTGACCCAACTGAAATTCCTAAATTATGAGCAAGTTCAAATCCGACTGCTACAGCATTTGTTCCTTCGTAATCCTCAAAACTACCAGAAAATACATTACTAACTATCTCCCCTTTGTTTTTTAAATCAACTAAATCTATACCTTTTATCAGAACTCCACTATTAGTTTTAGTACCAATAGCTAAAGCTTGACCGGCCACAATAGGTGATAATTTTTTAACAAAAGCCTTTTTAGTAATAGCAGCTATAATTTTTTCTTGATCATCTATTGTTTTACCTATTGGTGTAATTGAAATATCACCATTTAAGCCAATAATATTTTTTGTTAGTTCGATATGAAAACCATTCATAACCGACATAACAACAATCAAAGTGGCAACGCCAATTGTAATGCCAAAAAGAGATACCCCAGAGATTATAGAGACAAATTTTTCATTTTTTTTTGCTCTAAAATATCGAAATGCAACTATAATTGTAAATTTATTTAACATTTAAAGTACTAATTATTTCATTGACTACTCTGTGTGAATCAATATCTTGAACTTCGCCAGATCCTCTTTTCTTTAACTCAACCAAATTAGATTGAGCTTTCTTAGGTCCTATAATAATTTGCCAAGGCGAACCTATTAAATCGTGAGTGGCAAATTTTGAACCTGGTCGCTCATCCGTATCAT
Source organism: Rickettsia typhi (assembly GCA_945883665.1). Lineage (GTDB taxonomy): Bacteria > Pseudomonadota > Alphaproteobacteria > Rickettsiales > Rickettsiaceae > Megaera > Megaera typhi_B. The sequence goes on from CAMCXV010000007.1 coordinate 29,670, forward strand.
CAAGCAAAACGTCGATATTTTTGGCTTTTAACTGATTATATATAGTGCGTGAAATCTCATTGCAATTTCCATCATTTATATTCAAATTAACAATTGATACTTTAAATGGAGCAACAGATACTGGCCAAATGATCCCCTTTTCATCATGACTAACTTCGATGATAGCCGCTACTAATCTTGAGATTCCAATACCGTAAGAACCCATCTGAACTGGAATTAACTGACCTTTATCATTATTAACAAAAGCATTCATGGGTTTTGAGTATTTATCACCAAAATTAAAAATATGACCTACTTCAATACCTTTTCTTACTGATAAATCTTTTTCATTTACAGGGCAGTTACTTGGATCATGCTTTTCCTCAGTTGCAGCATATAATGATTTAACCAAGGAAAGATCTTCAGCAAGCTCATCTCTTAAAATGTCAAATTTCTTATCATAATAAAGTGTACTCTCACCATTATTAGCAATCACATGGAATTCATGACTTAAACTACCGCCAATTTCACCGGTATCTGCAGCAAGTGGTATAGCTACAAGCCCAAGATCTCTAAATGTACGCATATAAGCTGCAAAAATTTGATTGTAAGTTTTAATTGCTCCTTCTTCATCAATATCAATGGAATAAGCATCTTTCATTAAAAATTCACGTCCCCTCATAATACCAAAACGGGGTCTTATCTCATCGCGAAATTTCCATTGAATTTGATAAAGCACTTTTGGTAAATCCTTATAAGATTGAACAGAATTTCTTATAATATCGGTAAAAGCTTCTTCATTTGTTGGACCAAATAATAAATCATGCTCATGCCGATCTTTAAATTTCAACATTTCCTTGCCGTAACTATTAAACCTACCAGATTCAAGCCATAAATCCGAAGTTTGAACACATGGCATCAACATCTCAATAAATCCAGATTTATCCATATTAAATTTCACAATATTCTCGACATTCTTAAGAACTTTTAGCCCAATAGGTAGCCAGTTATATATTCCAGCTGCATGTTGTCGAATCATTCCACTTTTTAACATTAAAGCATGAGATATGATACTAGCTTCCGTTGGTGTATCTTTTAATAATGGTAGAAAAAATTTTGATAGTAGCATGATTGACTTCCTTAAATATTAATTATATTTTTTGTTATCCGTAATTTAAGCTTTACGCCTTTAACATTTGCCAAAATTCTCGTCTATATTCAGTTTTATCTTTAAATACTCCTGTAAAATGAGTCGACTCAAAGATGCTACCATTTTTCATCGTTCCTCTTGATGTCATACAACTATGTGAAGCTGATATTCTGACAGCAACACCAAGAGGTTTTAAATGTTTATCAAGAGTCTCGGCAATATCTGCGGTCATTTTTTCTTGAATCTGCAAACGCTTTGAGTATGCATCAACTAATCTGGCTAATTTACTAACCCCAACAACAAAACCATCTGGTAAATAAGCAATATCCACAAAACCATTAAATGGTAGCATGTGATGTTCACAGCATGAGCTAAAATTAATAGATTTTAGAAGGACAATGTCATTAAAATTACTAATATCATAGAATCTAGTGTTTAATATCTCATCTACTTTAGCTTTATAACCAGAAAAAATTTCATCATAGCTTTTAACTACTCTAGAAGGGGTATCTTTTATACCTTCTCGATTTATGTCTTCACCTATATAACAAAGCAGAGTTTTAACAGCTTCCTGAGCTTCCTCTTTTGTTGGTTTTTTGATGGTCATATAATATATTTTAATGCTTTTTATAAATTCGAAAAGAGTATAAGTTTGTAGCACAAATGTAAACAAACATCAACCCACCAATAATCGCAATTAACCCACCACCTCCTAGCATTCCCATATAGAGCTTTGCTGATAAAGCTATTTCTCCATCAGGGTTCTTTCTTAAAACGCCATAACCTCCAGCTAGAGCAAGACCAGAAATATGTATTAACTGACCAAAAGTAATGATAATAAGCTGAATGTTAGACCATTTAGACTGACAGGGTAAAGTTTTTTTAATTTCTAAAGATGTATTTGCGAATTCAGGCAAATTCAATAATTCATTACTAAGAGTTTTAGTGTTTGTAATATAAGATATATTATGAAAACAAAATATATAAGCAAATCCAAGAAATGCTATGCTAATGCCGACTATTGAACCATGATAATGAGCTGGAATAGACAAATTTACCCCTGAAATCAAGATACCAACTAAACCACCAACAAAAAATAATAGGCTTGATGATACAAAAGCTGTAGCAGCAAAATTCACTTTTTCTTTTGTTTGTTTAGTTTTAAAAATATCAACGATTAAAACTAACATAAATAATGTTGGCGCAACCCCTCCGCAATGTTGCATATGTTTGGTAAAAAATGATGTAAACTCAAATTCAGGCATTTGATAAAAAATATGCCCATAAAAAATAAAAAAACTCAATATCAGGTTTATTACAAATAAAATACCATATATTTTATAATAAAATAATTTATTTCTCAGCCAAACCTCAGCCAAAATTAACCATACAAACATTACTATTTGTGTATATATAAATTGGAGAAGATGACCTCCGCTCCAGAATAATAATTCGTAATAATAATCAACTTCCATTGGAAAAACAGTGGATAATTCGGTAGCTTCTTTACAAGACAAAGCAAAACAAATCCAAACCATAATGTACATTAATGAGGAACTCATTTTGACGAAAGGTAAAATATGCTCTAGATATTGCGGATTTTTAAAATCAAAATCATAAAAACTATTTATAAAAACTAATATTGCAAAACATAATATAATAGAAAGAAAAAGACTAAGACCAATTATAAAAAAAATATTTTCAAGGATTGGTATATAATTATTCATTATAGGATTACTCTCACCAAGCAAAGGGCTAACAACCATTAATACCATACCAGACAAAGCTAGTTTGTTAAAAATATTCTCAAAATATATTTTTTTATTACCATAAGACCAAATTATACAAGTAATAGAAAGCAACCAAACCAATACAGATAAATTTACATGAATTATTAAAGAAGATTTAAATAATGATTTGTCAGTAATTATTTGAGACAATTGCGGAGTTCTTAGAATCACAAGAACTATGGAATATAAACCAGCAAATGCTAAAGCCCATATACCGTTTTTAAGCCAATTTATCGCTAATTTATTTTCTTGTTTTATCATTGTTTTTTATTTTCCAAATAGGTTTCTGACCGAATTTTGCATAACAATCATCTTTTTGACAAAAAATTAACACTACTCCAGAATCAAGTAAATTTTGATATGATATAGTTAATTTATTATTTTTATCACAAAATAGTTTTTTAGATATCATAATTTGCACATTAGCATCAGAACAATTTTTGTAGTGTAATGACATAGTCAAGGTTTCGTCATCAATATTTTTTTGAAATAATTGATCTACTAATTCTGAGCTACCAAAACTATTACTTTTTTGCAGAGCGAACCAATTCAACCAATATTCTTTGGTGAAATTAGATATGCTATATTTTGAGTATATTTCTAGAACATCTTTGTTTTTTACACCAACTGCTTTAATTCTATGATCATATATAAAATCAGGTTTCGGTGATAAATACATCATACATAAAGAAATAGAAATAATTACTAACCCAAAATATCGCCAAGTAGTTTGCCACAAACAAATCCAGAAAAATCCAAATGTAAATAAAAGCATACTAGAATCCGTTATATAACCAGTATGTATTGTTGCGAATGGTAAATCTACTATAATTTGCACAGTATCAGTAATGATTTTAACAAAAAATCCAAGTATTTTAAGAGGTAGATAGCTGGCATTTAATGGCATTAATATCAAAGATAAAATAGCTAGTGGCATCATAAAAAATGACATTAATGGCACGGCTAGCAAGTTCATTAATATAGAATATGTAGAAAATTTATAAAAATGATAAATAACAAAAGGAGCGGTAACTATACTTCCTAGAAAACTAGAATAAATATTGCTAAAAATGTATAATTTTATACTAGCAAATATACCTTTACTTGTTCCTAATATTTGTTGATTACGCATATAAATTTCATATCCAGAAATCAGGCATAATACGGCAGAAAATGATAACTGAAAACTTGGATGCATAATATATTCTGGAGAAAATAACAAAATAATCATACCAGCAATCATTACTGAGCGCAAAGGATAGACCGATCTTCCTATAATAATTGCAATAATAACAAAAAATGTCATTATGAAAGCTCTGGTAGCAGCTATATTTGAACCAGTAAGTATTAGATAGGCAAAACTACCGATAATCGAAGTAATCCCAGAAGCAATTTTGATGTTTATTTTATATGACAAATAATCTGAACAATTTAGTAAAAACCTAGCACTAATGAAAAAAATCATCGCCACTAACGATAAATGGAGCCCTGAAACACTAAGTATATGAGCGATGCCACTATTCCTCATATTATCAGCCATTTTTTTATTGATGGCTTTAGTTTCACCAAGTAATATTGCTGCTACGAAATTACCCTCATTTAAACCAAGTGTTTTTATCAGTTTTTTATATATTATGGTCCTTGTATTTTGAATTTTATCATAAAAATAACCAGAATTAGATTTAATGATCTTGGGATTGCTTAAAGCAAATCCAGTTGCCTATAATGGTACCCAAAAACTGGACTGTTAAAAATGTAAAATGAGATATAATTTCATAATAAAAAAAATGGAAATTATATGTCTAAAAAAGCAAAACAATATAGCGCAACAGAAAAAACAAAGATTGTGATAGAGGCGATAAAAGCTG
>CAMCXV010000008.1 GCA_945883665.1 Rickettsia typhi
AGCCCTACGAAACGCAGCAAAAAAATGGACAATGCCACTCAAAGATTGGCCGTTAGCACTAAATCAATTTGAAATACTTTGTGGTGATTTTAAATATGATTTATTGGAAAATAAAAAATAGAACTTACACAAAGTTTATGATTGACTCAAATTTGTGTTTATCAACTAACTTATTTAAAAAATATAAATTATTTTACTTTTAATACAGATAGTCTTTGTGTCTTAAGATGGGTGCAATATATCAAATGAAATGTTGCAGATTTTAGGTTCTTAAAACCTTGCAAATCGAATCGTTTTCTACTAATGTCATAACCAATTATAACTACATAAAAATTCAGGGAAAATATAGTGAACAAACTAGATGATCAGATAATTACTCCAATAAGCATTGAAGATGAAATGAAGCGTTCATACATGGATTATGCTATGAGTGTTATTGTTAGTCGTGCTATTCCAGATGTTAGGGATGGTTTAAAACCTGTGCATCGTAGAATTTTATATTCGATGTATGAATCTGGATTCTATTCAAACAAACCTTATAAAAAATCAGCAAGAATAGTTGGTGATGTAATTGGTAAATACCACCCTCATGGAGATGGTGCGGTTTATGATTCATTGGTTCGTATGGCTCAGGATTTTTCCCTAAGAGCTCCGCTGATTGATGGCCAAGGTAACTTTGGTTCAATGGATGGTGATTCAGCTGCTGCTATGCGTTATACTGAATCTAGACTAGCAAAAATTTCACATACTTTATTAGAAGATATCGATAAAGATACTGTTGATTTTCAAGCTAATTATGATGGTTCAGAAAGTGAACCTAGCGTAATACCCGCTATGTTTCCTAATCTCCTTGTTAATGGTACTGGTGGTATTGCGGTTGGTATGGCAACTAACATTCCCCCGCATAATCTTGGTGAAATTATAGATGCTTGCATTCTTTATATTGATAATAACGATATAGACATAAGCGATTTAATATCAGTAGTTAAAGGTCCTGATTTCCCAACAGGTGGTATTATTTTAGGTACAAGCGGAGTTCATTCGGCCTATCTTACTGGTCGTGGCAGTGTGGTGTTTCGGGGTAAATGTGAAATTGAAGATAATAATAATAGACAATCTATAATTATTTCTGAAATGCCATATATGGTAAATAAAGCAAAATTAGTGGAAAAAATAGCTGAGCTTGTACATGAAAAAAGAATTGAAGGTATTAGTGATCTGAGAGATGAATCTAATAAAGATGGTGTCCGAGTAGTAGTAGAGATCAAGAGAGATGCGGTAGCGGAAGTTGTGCTAAACCAACTTTATTCATTTACTCAATTACAAACTAGTTTTGGGGTAATAATGCTTGCTCTTGATGAGGGGATGCCTAAAGTAATGAATCTGAAAGAAGTGATTGCCGCTTTTATTAAATTCCGTGAAGTTGTTGTTACTAGAAGAACAATTTTTTTACTAAATAAAGCTAGAGATAAAGCGCATATATTGCTTGGGATTAGAATTGCAGTAAGTAATATTGATGAAGTTATTAGAATTATTCGTGCAAGCTCTAACCCAAATGACGCAAAAGATCAGCTAATGACAAAAGCATGGGATTGTTCAGATATAACAAGTCTGATTAAGCTAGTTGATGATAAGGCAATTATTAGTGATGGTAATAAAATTCATCTAACGGAATTACAAGCTAAGGCAATTCTTGAAATGAGATTGCAACGTCTAACTGCAATGGAAAAAGATAAGCTTGAGTCTGATTTAACAGAGCTTACTAATGAAGTAAAAGAATATGTTGATATTTTAAGTTCCAGAGAAAAATTATTATCTATATTAAAATCTGAACTTTTAAAAGTTAGAGAAGATTATACAACTCCAAGATTAACAGAAATTGCTCATGGTAATTTTGAACATGATATGGAAGATCTCATTCAAAAAGAAGATATGGTGGTAACTGTTACTCTTAGCGGTTATATCAAAAGAGTTCCTCTTGTTACTTATCGCGCTCAAAAACGAGGTGGTAAAGGTAGGTCTGGTCTTTCAATGCGTGATGAAGACATACTAACTCAGCTTTTTATTGGAAGCACCCATACGCCTATGCTATTTTTCTCCAATATCGGTCAAGTATATAGTTTGAAATTATATAAATTACCACTTGGTAATCCTCAAAGTAAAGGGCGTCCTATTGTCAACCTTCTTCCTTTGAAAGAAGGTGAAATTATTACTAACATTATGCCGATGCCAGAGAATCAGGAAGAATGGGATAAAATGCATATAATGTTTGCAACTAGTAATGGTAATATTAGAAGGAATGATCTCTCTGATTTTAAAAAAATACAATCTAATGGTAAAATTGCGATTAGAATGGACGAGGATGATACTTTAGTAAATGTTTCTGCCTGTTCAGAAGATGATCACATATTACTTGCGAGTAAAAAAGGTAAGGCTGTACGTTTTCCAGTAAATGCAGTTAGAGTCTTCAAAAGCAGAACGTCTGATGGTGTTAGAGGTATGAAATTAGCATCAGATGATAAAGTAATTTCCATGACTATTCTTCATGGTATAAAAGCTAGCATGGAAGAACGAGAGGCTTATCTTACGATACCAGTTGAAAAAAGAATGGAAATAAGCAAAGCTACTGAAGAATTTAACCTAGAAGATCATCCTGTTTCTTTATCTGATGAACAAATTATAGATTTAGCTAAAGGCGAAGAGTTTATTTTAACCATTTCTGAAAATGGTTTTGGTAAAAGAAGCTCAGCCTATCATTATCGTATTACGAACCGTGGAGGCACTGGTATTGTAAATATGGTTTTGTCGGAAAAAACGGGAGAAGTAGTAGCTTCAATGCCGGCAAAAATGAATGATGAAATAATGCTTATTACTAATAACGGTAAGTTGATAAGATGCAAATTGAACTCTGTTCGGATAACTGGTCGGAGTACTTCTGGTGTTATTTTGTTTAAAACTGAAAAAGATGAAAAAGTAGTTTCAGCTTCTTTGATTGCGGACTCTTCCGAAGAAGAAGGGGTTATAGGTGAAGAAGATGATAATGTGGTAAGCTAGGTGCATAATAAATCTGACCAATCAATAATATTGTGGTTTAGGAACGATCTAAGATTAGCGGATAATCCAGCTCTAGATTACGCTTCTAGTTCTTTATTTCCTATAATTCCAATTTATATTATAGATGAGAATATTTATGTTGGTGAATCAAGTAAATGGTGGTTACATCATAGTTTAGATAGTTTGAACAAATCTCTAGATAGTAAATTAAATTTTTTTATTGGTAACCCACAAGAAATTATTGATCAACTAATTAGAGAGAATAATATTTATGCGGTAGTTTGGAATAGATTTTACGAACCAGCTACAATAAAGAGAGATACAGAGATAAAAACTTATCTAAAAAGCAAAAATATTTTGGTAGAAACTTTTAACTCTAATTTATTACTTGAGCCTCAAAATGCTGTAAAAGAAGATCAAACCAATTACAAGGTATTTACTCCTTTTTATAAAAAAAACTATGCCGTTGATAATCCTAAAATTAGACTCCCAATTGCTAAGCCCGATAATTTAAATTTATTGAAAATTGAATCCTTAACAATTAATGAATTATCTTTGATTCCTAAAGTGAATTGGCATAAGAATTTTAAAAAATTTTGGCAGCCAGGTGAAGATAATGCTAACGCAGTTTTTAATAAATTTATTGCAAAAGGATTAATAGGATACAAAGAACTTAGAAACAGAGCTGATTTAGAAAATACTTCAAGATTATCACCTCATCTACATTTTGGTGAAATTTCTCCAAATATAATCTGGTCTAGGATTAGATCTTATCTAGAAAAAAATATTTATGATGTAGACGCAAATCATTTTTTATCTGAACTTGTGTGGCGAGAATTTTCTTATAATTTACTTTGGTTTTTTCCTGATTTACCAGAAAAAAATCTACAAAAAAATTTTGATAACTTCCCTTGGCGTAAGGATAATACAATCCTAATCAAGTGGCAAAAAGGTCAAACAGGATATCCAATTGTTGATGCTGGGATGAGAGAATTATGGCAAACTGGATTTATGCATAATAGGGTAAGAATGATAGTTGCTTCGTTTCTAGTAAAACATTTATTAATTGATTGGCGTTGTGGAGCAGAATGGTTTTATGATTGTCTTGTTGACGCAGATCTTGCCAATAATAGTGCTAGTTGGCAATGGGTTGCCGGTAGCGGAGCGGACGCTGCACCTTATTTTCGTATTTTTAATCCTATATTACAAGGACAAAAATTTGATCCAGAAGGGATTTATACGAAAAAATTTGTACCAGAACTTAAAGACTTGCCGATAAAATATCTTTTTTCTCCATGGTTAGCTTCGGAGGATTTATTATCTAAAATTAATATAAAACTTGGTGTAGATTATCCAAGACCGATTATTGATCATAATATTGCAAGACAAAGAGCCCTTGAAGCATATGATGAAGTTAAAATTTCTAGAGAGATAAATGTTAGTTAAAATATTAACATTATTTATCTTGATTTACAGCCCCTATCAAGAATTGATTCAAATTAATAATAAACAAGAGGTGAAAATGATGACTCATCCTATAGCAAAAAAAATATCTTATATTGTAAACATACATGATACAAAAATTGATGATGAATATAATTGGCTTCGAGATCAAGATTGGCCAAAGAAAATCACAGATCAGAATATTTTAGGTTACTTAAATGAGGAAAATGATTATTTTCATAATTTTATGAACCCGTTAAAAAAAGAAAAAGAATTAATTTTCGAGGAATTAAAAGCTAGAATCAAGCTGAAAGATCAGTCTACTTACATTCAAAAAGATAATTATTATTACTATTCGCGCACCGAAGAGGATAAAGATTATGTAATATATTGCAGGAAACATAGTTCTATAAAAAATTTAGAAGAGATTCTTCTTGATGTTAACAAATTAGCGGAAGGTAAAAAATTTACTAGCATAGGTGCTTTTGCAATGAGTCCTAGTCATAAGCTAATGGCTTACTCGGTTGATTTTACAGGTGGTGAAAAATATATTATCACAATTTTTGATCTTGAAAGTAAGAAGTTTTTACCTGATGAAATTCAAAATACTATCGGTTCTATAGTGTGGCATGAAAACGGAAAAGGTTTTTTTTATACTCCAGTTGATGAGAATTGGCGTCATGATAAAGTAATGTTTCATAAACTTGGAACAGAATCTATTGAAGATCAATTAATTTATCATGAAAAAGATCCTTTATATTCAGTTTCAATAAGCAAAAGTTCTAGTAGAGAATTTATGTTTATTAATACAGGTGGTCATGATAGTAATGAGAGTTATTATTTTTCTATGAATGATCAGAATTTTAAACCCATTTTGATTAAAAAGAGGGTTGATAAAATTCTTTATTCTGTTGATCATGGAACTGATTATTTTTACATGTATAGTAATGATGGAGCAAAAAACTTCAAACTTTTAAGAACTAATGATATAAAACAAAATTGGCAAGAATATATAAAAGAAGACTCAGATAAATATTTAGCTAATTTTGACCTAACAGATAAATATATTTTACTCAATTATAAACATAATGGCTTGCCTCTTATTATAGTTAAAGAAATAAATGGTGATAAAATAAAAGAGGTAAAATTTCCAGATGAGGCTTATACTGCTAGCGCTTACAGCACTAATTTTGAGTATAATGATCTACGTATTGATTATTCATCACTTAGCAGACCAAATACAGTTTACCAATATAATTTTGAAAATGAAAAACTTGACATCCTCAAAACTCAGGAAATTCCAAGTGGTTTTAATCCAGAAGAATATGTTACTAAACGAATATTTGCTAAATCTGGTGATGTTAAGGTGCCAATCACGATACTGTATAAAAAATCTTTATTTAAACATGACGGTTCAAATCCTTTATATCTTTATGGATATGGCTCTTATGGGCATGCTATTCCGCCAGTATTTAGAAATTCAGCGATTTCTTTAGTTGATCGTGGTTTTGTTTTTGCTATTGCCCATATTAGAGGAGGTGATGATCTAGGGCATGATTGGTATGAAGCGGCAAAATTCCTAACTAAAAAAAGAACATTTGATGATTTTATTGCTTCAGCTCAAAAATTAATTGAAGAAAAATACACTTCTAAAGGCAATATAGTAATAGTTGGTGGTAGTGCTGGTGGGATGTTAATAGGTAATGTTATTAATGAAAAACCAGAATTATTTAAAGCTGCTATTGCTCATGTACCTTTTGTTGATGTTTTGAATACTATGCTCGATGAAACTTTACCACTTACACCAGGAGAGTTTAAAGAATGGGGAAATCCAAAAGAAAAAGAATATTTTGATTATATAAAATCATATTCACCATATGATAATGTTAAAGCTCAGAGCTATCCTAATCTAATGATTACAGCTGGGCTTACAGACCCACGTGTTGGATATTGGGAGGCTGCAAAATGGGTGGCAAGAATTAGAGACAAAAAAACAGATAATAATTTAATTATATTTAAAACAAATATGGATTTTGGTCATAAAGGAGCTTCTTCAAGATTTGACTATTTAAAGGAAGCAGCAGATGATATCGTATTTATATTGAAAATATTCGCCTTGTGCTGAAATGAATAACTTACATTTTTACTACATGTAGTAAAAATGTAAGTTAAACACAAATTTTCAAAAAACTATTAACTAGTTAATTCCAATTATTGATTCGTGATGGCTATAATTATTAAAAGTAATTAGATACATGAGTGTTTTATTTCTAAGAAAATAGATGATATTCAGAAAATGATAGATAAGCTAAAGGCTGATGTTAATAAACAACTTAATGTTTCACAAAAAGAACTTGATATAGCGCACGAAAAGACTGAGCAGCAATTTGCGAAATTCGAAAAACATCAAGATCCAAGTTTTTAGCAGAGAGGGTAAATTGGCGCACCCGAGAGGAGTCGAACCCCTAACCTCTTGATCCGTAGTCAAGTACTCTATCCAATTGAGCTACGGGTGCGTATATTGTAAAACCTATATTTATTTTTTTATAGGAATCAGGCGTTATTTATAAGATTAAATATATTGTTTGTCAAGGAAGCAGATTTAAAATAGTTATTCTTATAAGCTAAGTAACTCTTTATGTGTCAAAGTCAAAATTACTATCTACGAAAGGCTCCCGAGCTAGTTTATACTGCCACCATACTTTGTCATTAGCAACAAAACCATGATTTTCCATCGCTTCTTTTAAAAGAAAGCGATTTTCTTTTGCGGATTGCTCGATCAAGTCAGAATCATGACTAGAAATGGGATGAAAACAATCGTGAGAAGATCCCATATTTACAGTGCCATCATCTACATATAATAAATCGCCAACATTTTTATAATTGATTTTTTTTGTTGTACAAGGGTGTTGTATTTTTTTATTCAAAGGGATGATAGTGACATCTACAGTGCTTCCTCTAGTATGATCAAGTTTATTTTTAATATAACCATTTTCAATCAATTTTGATTTTGTGATATTTGGATGATATATGTTTTTAGTATCTTGATGTTCAGGTTCTAATGCCCATTCTTCAAATGTTTTATATGTTTTATATGGATGATAAGCGTCGTATATTACTAAAGAAAATCCTTTTGTAGATAAATATTCTTGAACATCAAATAAAGCTTGAGCAGCATCATGAGTTAACAACGCTTCTGAAGAATTATATCCAGGAGCATTTTTATTTAAAATGTTATTACTATGAACATATTTCAAATTAATAATTATTAAAGGATGAAGTTGAGTAATGCTGATAAACCCTTGTTTGTATTTATTTTTATCTGGTTCATGTGATTGAACTATGTTTATTGAAAAAATAATTATTAGGGCCGCTAGTATCTTCAACATAAATAGTACTAATGAGTTGCAATTATTAATTTACCATAAGAAATTTTAAGTTTGAACATATATTCATAACAAAATATTATTTTTTTATGAATATATTTGCAATAGTGAGTTAATCTTAGCACGTTTGATATTTTGTATCATTGATCTCTAAATAAGATTATTAGTTTAAATAGATTTTACGATCTAATATTATAATATAGGTTTTGATAAATATTTATTTAGGTAGGATAAAATTATGAAAACAATTAAAGTAGCAACTTTTCTTTTGGCTTTATTTATATTATCTTTTTGTCTTGTGTCAAAAGCCTGTGTGGATAACAATAATAACTCTGAAGATAATACTTATTTGAATCTATCTGTTGTAGAATCAACCCAAGTAGAACAAGATTTGCTAATAGCCAGTCTGCGTTATGATGTTGAATCTGAATCTCCGAAATTAGTACAAGATAAAATCAATCAAACAATGAAAAAAGTTCTGGCAATTGCAGAAAAAAAATCAATGCTAGACATTTCTACTGAGCGATATTCAGTATATAAATATTCTAAACAAGTTAAAGATAAATCCAATATAAAGGAAATTTGGAAAGGTTCTCAAACCGTTGTTATAAAAGGAAAAGCTACAGAAGATATACTTGTTTTATCTGGAGAGTTGCAAGAAATGGGTTTGGTAATGAATGATTTACATTATGAGCTTTCGGTGGAAAAATACGAAGAAACACGTGCATCTATGACAGAAAAAGCTGTCAATAAATTACTTTTCCAAGCCAAAAAAATGGCTGATATTATTGGAGCGAAAAAAATAAAAATATTGAATATTAGTATTGATGGAGATAATAGATCCCAAGAACCTCAGCAAGCGTTAATGCGTTCGGCAGCAATAAATTCATCGGAAACTATAACAGCTCCCGTTTCATCACCAGGTAAAACGGATGTGAAATTAACTATTTTTGGAAGTGTTTCTCTTAAAGATTAGCAAGAGCATTTATTACTAAAGATGACAAATATAACTTTATTTTATTCTATTCTATTTTTACTTTTTATATATATTCAAGTTCCATATTTTATCTTAAGATTTAATTTATTGTTGTTGATATTAGTTGACATGTAATAAAAAAAAGAGTATCCTTTGGTCAGAGTTTACTATTGTTTACTGTGTGGTTTTATCCTGTGTAGCTTCTATCTGGCTGAACTAAACGTGCAATTTTGAACCAGTTTTTAACAATTTAATTCGAAGATTAAACTATGCAAGGTAAAGTCAAGTGGTTCAACCCTACTAAGGGTTATGGTTTCATTGAATCAACAGAAAATAAAAAAGATGTTTTCGTTCACATATCAGCTCTTCAGGAAGCTGGATTAAAAACTCTTGAAGAAGGTCAAGATGTGAGTTTTGATATAGAAGAAAAAGGTGGAAAATCCTCTGCTATAAATCTTCGGTAGTAATACAAGTCATATTTAGTATGATATTCGTGAAGCCGTAAAACTGGACAAAAACGCTTTCATAAACTTGTCTAAATCATACCGAACTTATAAACAAAGCCCAAAAATGGGCTTTGTTTAAGGGTCTTATACCAAATCCCAACCAAATCAATTACTAGGGATTTTATACCAGATCCCTAGATTATTTTAGGATAGTTTAAATTGTAGAGCATTATTTAGTATTTTTTACATCGAATTTCTGTTGTGACATAATATTATTCTCTGCTTAATTTATTACGCTAATTAATTTTCAAAACGATGGTGTTATTTTTTTTAAGTTGTTTTGCTACTTTAGGTATCTAACGTAATTTATAGTTAGTTCCATTTATCTTTTGTATTAACTTTTTAAGAGTGCGAATTTTTAAATTATATCAATATACATTAAAATGTTCTGCAATCTTAGTAATTATTTGAAGTTGTACGGCATTCAATAATTGGTGCGAGCAAACTTTTTGTTTGAATTTAAAACGAATAGTGACTTTGTATGAACGAAGTTTATCATTAAATGCTGAACTTGCAGCATCCTTAAAATCAAGGCTTTCAAGATTAAAAAAGTCTAGAAACTTTAACTATGTGTAGATTAAGAATAATTTATACTATTAATGAGTAGTTAAAAATTTTAATATATATTTGAGTAAAACTCTATGAATTTTAATGAAATGAATTTACCAAGCGAGATAGTAAATAATCTCACACGTATGGGGATTTTAATACCAACGGAAATACAAAAAAAATCTATTCCAAATGCTATAAAGGGTATGGATATACTAGCTTCTAGTCAAACGGGGTCTGGGAAAACGCTTGCATATTTATTGCCGGCAATTGCAAAAATTTTAGAAGAGCGGTCAAAAATACTAGTTCTTGCTCCTACGCGTGAGTTAGCTGTGCAGGTTTGCGCTGCCCTTGACAAAACAACTGGTAAAGTGAAAATCTCAGGGACTGCTGTTATTGGCGGGGAACCTTTTGGTAAGCAAGTATCAAGACTTATGTCAAAACCAGATGTAATAGTTGCTACGCCTGGTAGATTAATTGACCATTTAACCCGTGGAACGGTAAATCTTTCGGAATTTAATTATTTAGTTTTAGATGAAATGGACAGAATGCTTGATATGGGCATGAAAGAGCAAATTGATGAAATAAATAAGTATTTACCATTAAAACGTCAAGTTTTAATGTTTTCTGCAACAATGCCTAATCACATTAACGAAGCATCTAAGAAATATTTAAATAATCCTCATAAAATTACTATAGGAAAAGCAAATGAAGCGGCGCCTGAAATTGATCAACAATTTATTGATATAAAGGAAGAGTTGAAATATACTGAATTAGATAATCAATTAAATTCAAAAGATGGAACAGCGATTGTTTTTGTCAAAACAAAGAGAGGCGCGGATAAATTAGCTAGAAATTTAAAAAATAATGGTCATAAGGCTGAAGCTATTCATGGTGATTTGAATCAAAGTAGAAGAACCAGAGTTCTTGATTCTTTCCGAAAAGGAAAAACTCGTGTTTTAATAGCTACAGATGTTGCTGCTAGAGGTCTTGATGTTGATCATATAAAATATGTGTTCAATTATGATTTACCGTCATGTCCAGAAGATTATTTACATCGTATAGGTAGAACAGGTAGGGCTGGTGCTAAAGGTTTTGCTATATCTTTTGTATCTGGAGCGGATGTTATTCGTAAAAAAGCTATTGAGAGATTAATAAGCAAAGGTGAGTCTACCAAAGAAGTTTTTAAATCTTCTTCAAGAGGTCAAAGAAGTGGGGGTGATAGAAAACAATTTGATGGCGCAAGATCTGGTTTTAATAGAAATCAGGATGGAAAAAGAAAAGATAGACCGTTTGAGAAGAAAAATGATTCAAAAACTTCTTTCTTTAAGAAAAAGAAGAAACCAGGTCAAGCAAGAGCTGCTTAAATTATTTGCTTGAATATAGATAAGAACTATTATACAATCTGATAGTTAGATAAAAGTGATTGTTTAAAGGTGGGCTTTTGCTCACCTTTTTTGTTAATAAGTATATTAAATTATAAATGGAAGAAAAAATTACAGCCTTAATAGAATCTACCATTAATGACCTAGGTTTAGATCTGGTGAAACTTACTTTTCAAGGTGGGGGTAGAAAAATTCTTGAAATTCATATTGATCGTAAGGATGGAAATAAAGTTCAGGTTAAGGATTGCAGAGAGGTAAGTAAAAATATCTCAGCTATTTTAGATGTTGAAGATATAATTAAGGATAAATATTTTCTTGAAGTTTCTTCAGCTGGAGTTGAAAGACCATTGGTGAAATTGGAAGATTTTAAGCGTTTTGTAGATCGAGAAATTAAGTTAAAATTAAAAGAACCTCATAATGGTAAATTTAGCTTTAAGGGCAAGATAACAGAGGTAAAAAACAGAGATATAGTTATTAAGTCTAAGAATGTTCATCTGGTTTTTTCATATGATAATATTAAAGGAGCTAATCTAGTTCTTACTGATGAGATATTTAGGCAACTGCTAAAAGGAACAAAATAAAATAACACAAAAAAAGTATATTGAGGGATTATTGCAATGAATAATGTAGGTAATGCAGAAATTTTACAAATAGTTGAAGCGGTATCAAGAGAGCGAGGCATACCACGTACACACTTAATTGATGCGATGGAGCAGGCAGTGCAGATGGCTGGTCGTAAAAAATATGGTCATGAGCATAATATTAAAGCCGAGATTAATCAAAATACTGGTGA
Organism: Rickettsia typhi; assembly: GCA_945883665.1. Taxonomy (GTDB): domain Bacteria; phylum Pseudomonadota; class Alphaproteobacteria; order Rickettsiales; family Rickettsiaceae; genus Megaera; species Megaera typhi_B. The sequence continues at coordinate 12,093 of CAMCXV010000008.1, forward strand.
AATAATATTGTATCGTGTTTTAAAAGTAGTTGAAAAAGTTGAAAATACATTCACAGAAATTGATCTTTCAGAGGCTATGTTAATTAGAGCCGATGCTAAAATAGATGAAGTGATTCTAGAAAAATTACCACCAATTGATCTTGGCAGGGTTGCTGCGCAAACAGCAAAACAAGTTATAATACAAAAAGTTGGTGAAGCTGAGCGTCTTCGTCAATATGAAGATTATAAAGATAGAAAAGGCGATATTTTGAACGGTACGGTAAAAAGGATAGAGTTTGGTAATATTATTGTTGATATTGGAAGAGCAGAAGCGCTACTTAGAAAAGATCAGCAAATTAGAGGTGAGATATTCAAAATTAACGATAGAATAAAAGCATTTGTTCTTGATGTAAGACCAGAAACAAAGGGGCAGCAAATATTTTTATCAAGGACGAGTGATAAATTTCTTGAAAAATTATTTGAAATGGAAGTGCCTGAAATATATGACCATATAATTGAAATCAAGTCTATTGCCCGCGAGCCTGGTTCTAAAGCAAAAGTTGCGGTATATGCTTCTGATATAGGCGTTGATCCTGTTGGGTCTTGTGTCGGAGTTAGGGGGAATAGAGTGCGTGCAATTACCAATGAGCTACATGGAGAGAAAATTGATATATTATTATGGGATAAAAATATAGCTCAATTTGTAATTAATGCTATGACCCCTGCGCAAATTTCAAAGATTGTTTTCAACGAAGAGAAAAGAAGAGTTGAAGCGGTTGTTCCGGATGATCAATTAAGCATCGCTATTGGTAGACGTGGTCAGAATGTACGTCTTGCATCCAAGATTACTAACTGGTCAATTGATGTAATGACTGAAGAACAAGAGTCTAAAAGACGTATTGAAGAATTTACAAATACCACTGAAATATTTACAAATGGACTTGGTTTAGAAGAGGTGCTAGCGCAGCTGCTTTCAGCCGAAGGTTTTACCACAATAGATCAAATTGCTAATAGTGACCAAACTTCTCTTGAATCTATTGAAGGTTTTGATGCTGAATTAGCAAAAGAGTTAAAAAATCGAGCTGTAGAATATATTGATAATCAAAATGATAAAATTATTGAAGATTTAGAGCAGCTAGGTGTTGAACAGGATCTAGTAGATGCTCTTAATCTTGATCCTGAATACATACTGAAATTAGCGGAATACGGTGTAAAAACTATTGAAGATCTTGCTGAAATAACTATTGAAGAATTTAGAAAAATTGTTCCTGAAGATAATATTAGTAACAAAGATATAGAAGAATTAATTTATTTTGCTCAATCTCAAAATAAATAATTTATAGGAAGCTGTTGTTTAATAAGATTTTGTGTATAATGTAAACAATCAAGAGAACTTCTTTAAAAAAGACCATAAAATATTTAGATTTAAAATATGACAAATAATAAAGATATAGAAGATAAGACAACAAAAAAATTAACTTTTAGTGGAACAAGGCTTACTTTGGGAAAATCCTTGCACCCTAAGACTTTATCTCGAGTAGTTGGTTCTTCTGGCTCTACTGTCGTCGTGGAAGTTAAACGCGGAAAAGCGGTTTCCCATGGTTTGGATATTAAAGAAGGTAAAGCAGAAAATATTTCTGAAGATTATTCACAAGTGAATAGAAGGCTATCAATTCTTCAAAAAGCTCGTGATGATGATGATAAATTAGAAAATACTAAAATAAGCACTCTTTCAAGAATTGTTGAGATGAATCAAGCTTTACCTATCCAAGAAGATACTAGTGTTAAAGATACTCTTTTGGTACCAGTAGTTTCCATAGAAAAAACTGATGTAATTTCAAGACCTGCTAAACCTAAAACTATTGAAGAAGAAGATGAAGAGCTTGAGAAACAAAAATTAGAAGACGCAAAGTCTCTTGTAAAACAAAAGGCTGTGGAAGTTAAAAAAATCAAAAAATCTGATATCTTCCATATGTTAAGTGAAGATTCAGGTGATGTTCCATTTAAAACTCGAAGTTTAGCTTCTATACAACGTGCAAAAGCTAAGCAAAGACGTAAAACTGATACATCAGATAATAAAAAACAAGATAAAGTATATAGAGAAGTAATCGTTCCAGAAGTGATTACAGTAGCTGAGTTAGCAAATAGGATGACTGAGAGAGTTGCTGATGTTGTGCGTGAATTAATGAGATTAGGCGTTATGGCAACGGCAAATCAATCTGTTGATGCAGATACAGCGGAATTAATAGTCAATAGTTTTGGACATTCTGCAAAAAGAATTCAAGAATCAGATGTTGAGAATATTCTCAATAATGAAGATGATAAAATAGAAGATCTAGAGTCAAGAGCCCCGATAGTAACAGTTATGGGTCATGTAGACCATGGAAAAACATCTTTACTAGACGCTTTGAAATCTACAGATATAGCGGGTGGCGAGTCAGGTGGTATTACTCAGCATATAGGTGCTTATACTGTTACAATGTCTGACAATAGAATGATTACTTTTATTGATACTCCTGGACATGAAGCATTTACGGAAATGAGAACTAGAGGAGCAAAAGTTACCGATATAGTGGTATTAGTAGTAGCTGCCGATGATGGAATTAAGGCTCAGACTGTTGAAGCGATAAGTCATGCAAAAGCAGCTGGCGTTCCTATAATTGTTGCAATTAATAAAATTGATAAACCAGATGCAAATATTGAAAAAGTAAAAAATGAATTACTTCAATATGAGTTAATATCTGAAGATCTTGGTGGTGATGTGGTAATAATACCTGTTTCTGCTAAAGAAAAAACAAATCTAGATAAGCTTGAAGAGGCTATTCTTTTAGTAGCTGAAATAGAAGATTTAAAAGCTAATCCCAACACTAGTGCATCAGGAGTGGTTATTGAATCAAGAATACATAAAGCCGAAGGTGTTATTATAAGTATCTTAGTTCAGCGTGGAACCTTGAAAAATGGTGATTTGATAGTTGCAGGATCAAGTTATGGGCGTATTAAAAAAATGAATAATGATAAAGGTAAATCAGTTCAAGCAGCTAGACCATCATATGTTGTTGAAATTTTTGGTTTGAACGATGCACCATCAGCAGGAGATTTATTTAATGTTGTTGCGACGGAAAAACAGGCTAGAGATATTACCGAATATAGAATTCGAAAATCAAAAGAAAATAGAGTTACTGCTTCAAAAACTAGTTTAGAAGAATTATTCCAAAAAGCGTCAGGTGATGGTAAAATTAAAGAATTACCAATAATTATCAAAGGAGATGTATATGGTTCTATTGAAGCTATTAACGGTAGTTTAGGTAAAATTATTAGTGACGAGGTGAAATTAAAAATAATTCATCAGGCAGTTGGTGGGATAACAGAATCTGATGTTACACTTTCTAAAGCAACTGGAGCAATAATTCTTGGTTTTAATGTAAGACCTAACGCCGCTGCTGCTATGGATGCTCAAAAAAATAAAATTGACATTAGATATTACTCTATAATATATAATTTAATTGATGATATTAAATTTATCATGAGTGGTATGTTGTCGCCTATCATTCGTGAAATTTATATAGGTTCTGTTGAAATAAGAGAAGTATTTAATGTATCTAAAGTTGGAAAAATAGCAGGTAGTTACGTAACTAAAGGAGTTATCAAAAGAGGAGCTGGTGTTAGATTACTCCGTGAAGATATAGTTATTCATGAAGGTAAGCTTAAAACTCTTAAACGCTTTAAAGAAGATGTAAAAGATGTGCGAGAAGGTTATGAGTGTGGTATTGCCTTTGAAAATTATGATAATATTAAAATTGGTGATTTGGTAGAGGTATTTGAAATTGTCGAAGAACAAAAGCAGCTTTAAACTTAAAAATCGTGAAAAGCCACAATCACAAAGACAATTAAAAGTATCTCAATTAATTAGTTCTGCTTTAATCGATTGTCTTAGAAAAGGAAAGAGAATAGATGCAAGGCTTTTTTCTATGCCTTTAACGATTACAAAAGTGAATATATCTAACGATCTTAAGATCGCAAATTGTTATTTCCTACCTTTTAACACAAGCTTATCAAGTGATGTAATTTTAGAAGCTCTGGAAGAGTCAAAATATGTCATTAGGCAGCATATAACAAAAGAAATAAACATGAAATATTCTCCAGAAATAAGATTTTATCATGATGAAGCATTTGAAAATCTTGCTGAAATTGAGAATTTATTCAAAAAATTGAGTCTTAACTAACTAATAAAAACATTTAGCTTCAAATGTTAAATTATTTAATTTCTTTTCTAATAATAATCTATCACGATCATCATCACTACTTAGTTCTAAAGGTTTGCCTAATACTACTGTTATTTTGCTAAAAGGTTTTGGTATCATCATTTTATCCCAGCTTTTTAGTTCAAAATAACTTGAAGCATGGCATGAAACAGGAATTAATTTTTTATTATATTTACTAGCGATTTTGGTAATCACACTTCCATTTTTATAAATAGGACCTCTTGGACCATCAGGTGTTACAACTATTTTACCACCATTTGTAATTTGTTTTATAATTTCTTTTATGGCGCTATTTGAGTTTTTATTAGTTGAGCCTTGGATAATTTTATGATTCATCATTAAAACTAATTTACCAATTATTTTACCATCAGAATGGGGGCTAGTAAGACCAAATGTATTCTTGTAATTACCAAAAATATACATACTATAAGCTAGTCTATTATGCCATATGGCAAAAAAAAGCCCATTTTCATTATCGATTTTTTCCTCATCCAGATCTTTTGGCATAACAAAATGCCACTTGCTAGTAAGATAAGCAAATTTAAGATAGACGAAAATTATACCAGATACTAAATTGAATATTAGTTGACTATTTTTTAGATAATGTTTTATTATTTTTTTCATTAATCCAATTAATTTAATTGGCGTATGCTTTCCTCGATTCTATTACATGCTTTAATCAACGATTCTTCGCTTGTTGCATAAGAAATGCGAAAATAGCCTTTTAAACCAAATGCTATACCAGGAACTACTGCTACATTTGCATGTTCTAATAGATATGTTGCTACATCATTATCATTTTCTAATATTTTTCCAGAATTTGTTTTCCTGCCAAATAATTTTGTACATCTAGGAAATAAATAAAAAGCTCCTTCTGATTTATAAAATTCAAAAGTTTTGATTTTTGATAATAAATTAAGTACTAGATCTCGCTTTTTTCTAAAGCCAATGGCATTGTCAGCTATATAGCTTTGTGTGCCATTAAGAGCTTCAATGGCTGCTACTTGGCTTATCGAAGAGGGGTTGGAAGTACTTTGAGACTGAATTAGTGTCATTGCTTTTATTATATCTTTATTCCCAGCCCCATATCCTATTCTCCATCCCGTCATTGAATAAGCTTTTGAAACACCATTAACTATAAAGATTCTATCTTTGAGATCTGGGGCTATAGTAGCTAATGTATAGAATTTGAATCCATCAAAAGTTATATGTTCGTATATATCATCAGACATTATTTGAATTTGTGGATATTTTCTTAAAAGATCAGCTAATAAAATTAAATCTTCTTTAGAGTAGGTTGCTCCAGAAGGATTGCTTGGAGAATTTAAAATAAACCATTTAGTTTTACTTGTAATTGCTTTCTCAAGAGACTCTGGTGTTACTTTGAAGCCATTTTCTATATGAGCTTCAATTATTACTGGTTTACCTTCAGCAAGCAAAACTATATCTGGATATGAAACCCAATAAGGAGCTGGAATTATTACTTCATCATCCTTATTAAGAGTAGCCATGAATAAATTATATATTACCTGTTTTCCACCAACGCCAATTATTACCTGTTCTGGTAAATATTCAAGATTGTTTTCTTGTTTAAATTTATTACATACGGCATTTTTCAACTCCGGCATACCATCAACATTAGTATATTTTGTAAGACCTTTGTTTATGCCATCTATTGCTGCAAGCTTAATGTTTTCTGGTGTATCAAAATCTGGTTCACCAGCGCCAAGAGATATAACATCAACACCGCTTCTTTTTAATTCTGCAGCTTTTGCCGATACAGCAAGAGTAGGGGAGGGTTTAACTAAATTTAATCTTTGAGCTAATAAGGACATAATTTTGTTACTAGTTTTTTATGAAAATCGTTAGATAATAGATAATATTGTTTTATTAGTTTGAACTACAACGGATTATATGAGAATATTCTTTGAAAATCAAACTCAAAAAATTCTAAATCTAAACATTTGAATATTTATGATAGCACCTAGTATTTTTTCTAAATTAGTTGATTATGTAAAATGGATTTTTGCATTTTTTATGAATATTCCAGCAATGCTCAAAAATCAATTTTATGTACTAAAAAATAATTTTCAACAATTGCGATATAATTTAAAAAATTTTGCTGAGGCAAATATAACTCTTGCTCTATATCATATTAATAATCAGAATTATAATGATGCAATTTTTAGGTTTATATTAGTAGATAAATTTCTACGACCAAACGATCCTTTCGTGAATTACTGGCTGGGATGGACTTATTTCTTAAAAAACAATCACAAAAAAGCGATTATTCATCTTGAAAAGGGAGTTAGTGAAGACAAAATAGGATTGCTAAAATTTATTAAGTCTAGTAATAATTTTTCTAAAGTGCCAAGTGAAATATATTCAATTTATCGAGGTATGACTATCGAGAATGTTATTGATAAATTTTTTAACAAAGGTTACGATTTACCAAAAAATTTGATTATTCAATTAGTGGGTGCAATTGATAAATTACCAGAGAAATATTCTATACTTGAGGTTGGTAGTAATCTAGGTTTGCTTGGTCAAGAAATTCAAAAAAGAATGCGCGATGGGTTTACTCTGAATGGTGTTGAAACTTCAGTGGAAATGATTAAACTGCAAAAAAGATGTCAGAGAGATTTGGTTTATGAAACTGTAGCTAATAGCTCTATTGAAGAATATTTGACTGAGAATAAAAACGAAAAATATGACGTGATCCTAAGTATGGATGGTTTTTCCAATGATTCAGAATTAGCAGTAGTGTTTGCGCAAATCACCAATCTTTTATCTGAAGAAGGTTATTTTGCATTTGCCTTGAGAATTAGTGATTCTATAAAATTTTCTGAAAAATATCTTGAGTTTTCTTATGATAAAATTTACCTAGATCAAGTAATAAAATCATGCGGTTTAAAAGTTATTGCTGAATTAGATTTGCAATTGCTTATGAAGGATAATTATTGTATTTTCATCTGCAAAAGATTTTTTTTAGATAAAAATAATAAAATTTAATCAAACTATTGTCATGATACGTTAGTAATTTTAACAAAATTGAAAAATAAATATGCATTTTATTAAATTTTCCTTTAGCTCTCTTGTCTTAAGTAAGGTAGAAAAAAGCTCCTTGTATTTTTGTGTCCTAATCATGTTGCTAATTTTTGAAATTGGAAATGTTAGAGCATCAAGCAATCAAGAGCAATATAGCGATAACTATCCTGATATTAATGATAATGAGTATTGCCGAGTTTACGATCCTTACGAAGCATTAAATAGGAAGATTTTTATTTTTAATGGAGTGCTTGACACTTTTATATTAAGGCCTTTCGCAAAAGGATATAGGAGATTTACGAATGATTACACGAAAAATAGGATAGAGAGTTTTGTTGGTAATATATCGGAACCTTTATCTACTGTAAACTATATGATGCAGGGGAACTCTGATGGTGCTTTTAAAAGTTTTTGGCGTTTTGCAATAAATAGTACTTTTGGCATAGCTGGAATTTTTGATGTAGCTGGTAAACTTGGTTTAACACCTCCGCAGCAAACGTTTGGTAATAGTTTAGCGCATTACGGTGTTGGGCCGGGTCCTTATCTAATTTTGCCTATGTATGGTGGAATTAGTGCAAGAGATCTAGGAGATCCCTTAATTGCTAATAGGTTATTCAACCCTCTTGATCGGGTTTTTCATAAGGATTTTGAAATTCTTGTTGGGGGTGCTAAAATGCTTTATAGGCGTGCTGACATTATGCCTTTTACTGATTATATTTCTAAAAATTCTTTAGATTCTTATATTGCTGTAAGAGAAGCTACTTTTTCTCAAAGAGAGTCAAGTATACTATATCCGAAAGGACATAAATGCTCAGTTTCAAATTAGTATTGCACTTTAGAAACTAAAACTTTATAATTTGAAAATTGCGCTATTAACGTTAATTATGGCTTATTTATGAAAATTATTAGTAATATATTAATATATACATATATGTTTTTTTGCATTTCGCATGTAGAAGCATCTTCTGTAGCAGTTGATAATGATACAGCTCAGCTCAAAGCTTATGTTAGTAATTTAATTACTCAAGGGCGCAATATTCTTGATAATAATAGTTTAACTGAAGAGGATAAAGTGAAAAAATCAGCCGATCTAATCCGCGATAATTTAAATCTTGATTGGATGGCGCAATATGCTCTAGGTCGTAATAAAAAAACCCTCTCTACTCAAGAAATAGAAAAATTCATTGATGTATATTCTAAATTTATAGTTCAGGCTTATGCTGATCTTTCAAAGACTTATAGTGGCGAAAAACCAGTGATTAAAAAAGTGAGTAAAATGGATGATAATATGTTTATTGTTAGTTTGGAAATTTTAAAAACAGATTCTGATACTGGTATAAAAGTTGATTATTTAGTGCATAAACTAGAGAATGCGAAAAAAAGCACTTATAAAATAGATGATATTATTACTGAAGGTGTTAGTATATTAAATTCTCAAAAATCAGAGTTTAATAACATTATTATCAATCAAGGAATTGATGCATTAATTGATGATTTAAGAGGAAAGTTAGTGAGTAAGAATTAAGGTGAGTATCTTTAATCCAGATGGATTTGGTAAAGAATGTCGGAAGAAAATGAGAAAATAACAAGTATAATCGGTTTATTTTATGGCAAAACAAATTAGAGATGACGAATTTGAGTCTGAAGTGGTAGATTCAAAATTACCAGTGTTAATAGATTTTTGGGCTGAGTGGTGCGGTCCATGTCGTATGCTTACTCCTATTCTTGAGCAATTATCAGAAGAGATGAAAGATAGAGTCAAGATAGTAAAAATGAATATTGATGATAATCCTGAAACTCCTTCTAAATTTGGGGTTAGGAGTATTCCAACTATGATGCTATTTAAAGAAGGTAAGCAAATTGCGGTAAAGGTAGGGGCTCAATCAAAAAACACATTACAAGATTGGATTGATTCCATTATAGTCAATTAATGGATATTTGAAATTTTTTCTTTATCAAGGTTTTTTCTTATTTAATAAACATACTATAGTTTTGGCAAGTTATCAACAAGATGATATTAGTAGAAGCGATTGAATTACAATCAAATCAAAGCCATCATTGTTTAAATCGTGGAATGACTATAGAATATAAATCTTTGAACTTTTTGTTTGATAATTTAAGTTTATGAATCTGAATTTTACAGTAAATTTTAGTGATTTGAATTCTTTAGAAGGTCTTAAGAAAGTTGATGGAATCTTTTTGGATTATCTGGAAAAAGAAAATAAGATTTTATATGAAAAGCTAATCGAATATAAGTTGATTGTTCATTCTAGTGAATTTCTATCTTTTGATTATTCAAGCTTTTTGATTGATGTAGCCCCCTATTTTGATGATTTTATTTCTGAACTTTTTTGTATAGAAGAAGAGAATTTTTTTCTAAAATGCCGCCAAAAAGATTTTGATATTATTTATGAATGTAGAAGAAAATTTGTACAAAGAGTCTTTAAAAATTATAACAGCCATAATTATCAATTTATAGATTTTTCAAAAACTTCCCAGGATTTAAGTGGAATAATAGGTAAAATTACAGAAACTAATTTTGCCAATAATGTAATGAAATGGCTAAAAGAAAATGAAAAATTCCAATTAGAATTAAATATTGCTGCAGATTATGCTGTTTATCTAGTATTAAACAATAGTTCGTTACCATTATTTAACATACCGAGAACTTCAAATTCAGATAATCTAATTCGAGAAAATAGAATTAAGATGTTAGAGCAAGATATTTATCTTGGTTTTGATTATAGAGATAAGGAGGTCAGTTTAGAAAATGCTCTTTCTAATGCAAAATATTGTATATATTGTCATTATCAGGAAAAAGATTCTTGTAGGCATGGTCTAAAAACACAAGAAAATAAAATAGTTAATGGTTGCCCATTAGATCAAAAAATCTCTGAAATGAATAAAATTTTATCCCTTGGCTTTAATATAGGAGCTCTTGGTGTTATTTTAATTGATAATCCACTTGTAGCAGCAACGGGGCATAGAATTTGTAATGATTGTATGAAATCTTGTATTTTTCAAAAACAAGATCCTGTTAATATTCCTCTGATTGAATCAGTAATTCTAGATAATGTTTTAAATCTTCCTTATGGAGTGGAAATATATATTTTATTAACAAAGTGGAATCCACTAAATATTAAGTCACCATTGCCAAAAGAGCCAACTAATTATAATATTTTAGTAACTGGTCTAGGGCCAGCGGGGTTTGCTCTTACACATTATTTACTAAATGAAGGGCATAATGTTATATCTATTGATGGTTTGAAAATAAGACCTTTAGATTTTGATATAAAAAAGCCAATAAAATCTTATCTCAAAATAAAACAAGCCTTATCAAAAAGAATACCTCAAGGGTTTGGTGGGGTAGCGGAATATGGCATTACTAATAGATGGGATAAGAATAATTTAACTTTAATCAGATTAATTTTAGAGAGAAGAAGCGATCATTTTAAAATGAGGGGGGGGGTAAGACTTGGTAGTAATATTAATACTGAGCAATCTTTTGCTTTGGGTTTTGACCATATAGCTTTATGTCTTGGTGCTGGCAAACCAAAATACATAAATTCGGCTTCTTATTTTTTTAAAGGTGTGAAAAGTGCTGCTGATTTTTTAATGAATCTACAACAAGGCGGAGCCTATCTAGAAAACAGCAATATCAATTTACTTTTAAGAATGCCTGTTGTTGTTATTGGTTGTGGATTAACAGCAATTGATAGTAGTGTTGAAGTAATACATTACTACTATAGACAAGTAGAAAAATTGCTGAGTTCATATGAAAATAATCTTGTAAATTTAGATAAATTATCGGATGAAGATAAAATAATAGCAGAAGAGTTTCTTTTTCACGCAAGACTATTTAGAAAAGCTAAATCTTTTAGAGAAAAAATTGATATTTTTAAAAATCTTGGAGGGGTAAAAATTTGTTATAGAAACAACATTGAATATTCTCCAGCTTACAAAAGAAATCATGAAGAAATAGAGCATGCAAAAGCTATAGGCGTAGAGTTTATTTTAAATTTAACTCCATTGGAAATAAAGACTGATAAATATGAATATGTAAATCAGGTTGACTTTCTTGATCAGCAAAAAAATATTGTGACTATTCCTGCAAAAACAGTATTAGTAGCTATTGGCACAGAAGATAATGAGTTTCAGGATATAGTTGGATTCACAGGTGATAATGAAAGATTCAGTCATTTTGGTGATTGTAATCAAAAATATTCTGGTAGTGTAGTTAAGGCTATCGCTAGTGCTAAAAATGGTTATAAGAAAATAACGCGGCAACTTACCAAATATCAGCCAAACACAAATTCTTCTTTTTTGGAATTTAGTGAAATTTTAGATAAGCAATTGAAAGCTAAAATTCATTCTATAAAAGAAATTTCTTCTAATGTGATAGATTTAGTAATAAAATCTTCCTTGGCTTCAAAAAATTACCAGATAGGACAAATTTTTAGGCTACAGAATTTATCAGATAATATCAGTAAAACTACAAAACCACTTGCTTTGAGTCCATATGAAATTGATCCAGAACAAGGATTAATTTATTTTGTGATTTTAAAAACTGGTATTTCGACTAAACTCTGTTCCAAACTTAAAGAGGGAGAAGAAGTGGTCCTTATGGGACCAACTGGCTCTAGAAGCCATATTCCTAAATCTCAGACTGTAATTTTAATTGGAGAGGGGGTAAGGAATATGGCTCTTTTGCCAATTGCTAAAGAACTTAAAAAACAAGGGAAGCAAATTTTATTTTTTGCAATTTACGAAACCTCAAAAGATGTTTTTTATACTAATAAAATAAAGGATCTGGCTGACAAAACTTATATATTGCAGTATAATGATAAAATTGATGAAATTATTAATGATTTAATAGCTAAGATGAAAATAGCAAAACTTCCTCTCAATTCCTATATTATATGCTATGTAAAAAATGAAATCTTAATAAAAATAAAAGAACATGGGCAAGAATTATTTAAATATCACCATTTTATTTCTAACATCTTAGCCCCAATGCAATGCATGATGAAAGGCATATGTGGGCAGTGTATCCAAAAAATAGATGACCAAAAAGGTTATATTTTTTCTTGTTCTTGTCTTGAATATGATATCAACAAATTTGATCCAAAACTTAATATGACAAGATTTAAACAAAATTCATTATTTGAGAGCTTATCCCAAGGTTTCTGATTTTAATAAAAATTTATTACTGATTATAATATTAAAGAATATGAACATAATTTTTATGGGTACACCTTTGTTTGCCCTGCCAACGCTGAAAGCAATATTAGAATCAAAGAATCATAGAATATCTGCTGTTTTTTCTCAAAGACCTAAGGCTAGGGGGAGGGGAATGAAAGTCACAGAATCGCCTGTTCATGAATTTGCTAGTAAACATGATATTCCAGTTTATACACCATCCACATTAAGAAATGAAGATGCGGATAAACTTATAAAATCTATTGAGGCTGATATAATTGTGGTTGCTGCTTATGGTTTTATTATTCCAAAAAATATTTTAGAAGCAAAAAAATATGGTTGTTTGAATATACACCCTTCTGATTTGCCTAAATATAGAGGTGCCGCACCTCTACAAAGAACAATAATTAATGGCGAGAGTGAAACGGCTGTTTGTATTATGCAAATGGATGAAGGTCTTGATACAGGTGATATTCTTGCAGAAGAAAAATTTCTTCTTTCTAAGAAGATTACTTTTACAGAATTGCATGATAATACTTCAAAACTTGGCGCACAAATGCTGATGCATGTTCTTGAGAATATTGAAAACATAAAAGCTGTTAAACAATCGACAACAGGGGTATTATATGCGCATAAACTTTTCAAAGAAGAGTCGAAAATAGACTGGAATGAAACTGCTTTTGCAATAGATTGCAAAATAAGAGGAATGAATCCTTGGCCCGGTGTTTATTTTACATATCAAAATAAAAAAATTAAAATAATAGAAGCTGAATATATTGATATTGATCATAAATATGATCCTGGAATAATTTTAGATAATAGTTCTTTTTTTGAGATATCGTGTAGCAAAGGAATATTGAGAATTATTCTGTTACAACCAGAAGGCAAAAGAATAATGAGTGCAAAGGATTATCTACTTGGATTTAATAATAAACATAAACACTAAAAGATTTTGGGATAAATATTTTAGGTTAGTTAGAATTTTAATATTAGTAATCTGTACGTGGTTTTAAAGAATTTGTAGACTTTTAGTAAAAAAATGTTTAAATTAATGCAAATTTTGTAAACCAATTATAAATAACAAACATGTCCTCTCATATTAGAAACGTAGCTATTATAGCTCACGTTGATCACGGTAAAACAACCCTTATAGACACAATGCTAAGACAAAGCGGATTGTTTCGAGATAATCAAGCAGTCGTTGAAAGAGCTATGGATTCAAATGATCTAGAAAAAGAACGTGGTATAACAATTCTAGCAAAATGTACTTCTGTTAATTGGAATGATATAAAAATTAATATTATAGATACACCAGGTCACGCAGATTTTGGTGGAGAGGTTGAGCGTATTTTATCTATGGTAGATGGTGTAGTATTGTTAGTTGATGCAGCGGAAGGTCCTATGCCTCAGACAAAATTCGTTCTTGGAAAAGCTTTGAAAATTGGATTAAAACCTATTGTTGTAATCAATAAGATTGATCGTAGCGATGCAAGAGAAACAGAGGTTTTAGATGAAATTTTTGAATTGTTTATGTCTCTAGACGCTACTAATGATCAGCTGGATTTTCCTATCATTTATGCTTCAGGAAGAAGTGGCTGGGCTGTTCATGATTTAAGCGGTCCACGTGAAAATGTATCTGATCTATTTGATACTATAATAAGATACGTTAAAGAGCCTAATTCTGAACCTAACGCACCTTTTTCAATGATTGTTACTACAAGAGAATATGATTCTTATCTAGGAAGAATTTTAACAGGTAGAATTGAAACTGGTACTGCAAGAATTAATACACCTATTAAAGTGATGAATATAGAAGGAAAAGTTATTGAAACTGGCAGAATTACTAAAATGCTTAGTTTTAAAGGGTTAGATAGAGTTCCCATACAGAGCGCTATTGCTGGTGATATTATCGCTATTGCTGGACTTGAAGTTGCAAGTGTTGCAGATACAATTTGCGATATTGAAATTTCAATTCCACTTACAGCTCAACCTATAGATCCGCCAACTCTTGCAATGATATTTTCTGTTAATGATTCTCCTTTAGCTGGGCGAGAAGGAGATAAGTTAACTTCCAGAGTGTTAAGAGCAAGATTAATGAAAGAAGCGGAAGGTAATGTTGCTATTACTATTTCAGAAACAGCTCAAACTGATTCTTTTGCAGTGGCTGGTCGTGGTGAATTGCAAATGGGCGTATTGATTGAAACTATGAGAAGAGAAGGTTTTGAGCTTTCTATTAGTCGTCCTACTGTATTATACAAGACTGATGAAAAAACAGGTGAGCGCCAAGAGCCTATGGAAGAGGTGCAGATTGACGTTGATTCTGAATATGTGGGATCAGTTGTTGAGTCGATGAATCTTCGAAAAGGTCAAATGATTGATATGCGCTCTACTGGTGCTGGCAAAACACGTCTCTTATTCATTGCTCCCTCCAGGGGTTTAATAGGTTATCATGGTCCATTTTTAACGGAAACTCGTGGTACTGGTATCATGAGTAGAATATATCATTCTTACGGAGCTTATTGTGGTAAAATTGAAGGAAGAAGAAATGGTGTGTTAATATCCACGGAAGATGGAGATTCCGTAGCTTACGGATTATGGCAACTTGAAGATAGGGGGCAAATGTTTATTGGCTCTGGTGTTGCTGTATATAAAGGAATGATTATTGGAGAGCATACACGTGATAATGATTTAGAGGTGAATCCTCTTAGATCCAAGCAGTTAAGTAACATGAGAACAACGAGTAAAGATGAAGCTGTTCGTTTAACACCTCCGCGTTTAATGTCATTAGAGCAGGCTATTGCTTATATCCAAGATGATGAAAGGGTAGAAGTTACTCCAAAATCAATTAGATTAAGAAAAATGTATCTTGATCCGACGGAAAGAAAAAGAATGGCAAAGAAAGTTTAAAAAATAATATATAATTGATGCATAGTTAAGAAAAATATGCGTTGTAACTTTAAGAACTAGGTTTGTAAAAAATTATGAAGATGCCTGAAAAAGATAATCATGTTCCATATATAAAAGGGCAGATATCATTACCAGAAGTGACGGTAAAATCTGTAGTATTGGGTATTATTCTGGCGATTATTTTTACTATGTCTAGTTTGTATATAGGGCTAAAATTTGCACGTACAGTTGCAGCTTCTATTCCAGCTGCATTGCTTTCGGTGATGGTGTTTAAGGCATTCAAAAAGACTAGTTTATTAGAAAATGTGGTAGTACAAACTATTGCTTCGGCTGGGGAGAGTGTTGCAGCTATGGCAGCTTTTTGTATCACAGCAATTTTATTATCTGGATATTGGCAAGAATTTAGATATTTAGACACAATGTTGATACTAGGTCTTGGGGGCATACTTGGTGTTTTTATGTCTATACCTTTACGTAATATTATGATTGTAGAAGAAAATCTGCCTTATCCTGAAGGAATTGCTGTTGCAGAAGTTCTTATCGCTGGTGAAACTAAAGGTCATTCTACATCATTGCTACTTAAAGGATCTTTTATATCAGCATTTATTGCTTTAGCGCAGGGTGGTTTTAAAATTGGTTCAGATTTTGTAATATATGGAGCAAAATCATTTGGTACTGTTATTGGTGCAAGTGTAGCTCTTTCTCCCCTTTCTCTCGGGGCTGGTTATATTATAGGATTAGGAAGTAGTTCAATAATGTTGATTGGTGCAATAGTAGCTAATTTTATAGTTATTCCATATTTGGGTTTAATATATAGTGCTGAAATTTCTTCTATTGATATTGTTCCATCGTTAGCTTTATTACAAAAGCAATATCTAAGATATATTGCTGTAGGCGTTATGATAGCTGGGTCATTATGGTCTTTAATAGCAATTTTGCCTACAATAAAAAAGGCTGTAATTCTTGGTATTACTGGATCAACTCGTGTATCATTAACAGGAAAGCTTAGAACAGAAAAAGACATTCCAGCTCTTATATTTACTATAGGCATATTTTTTATATCAATTTGCATTGGGATGTTTTTTTATTATACACTTGGTAGCACTAATTTTAGTGTCTGGTATAAGATTTCCATTTCTAGTGTTGCTGTTATTGCTGTTGTTATTGTTGGTTTTATTATGTCATCCGTTGCTTCGCAACTTGTTGGAATTTTAGGTACTACTTCTTTACCAGCTTCCGGTTTATGTTTGGCAACTATTATATTGTTTGCTTCTATTATATCTCCAATTTTGCTTATTGATGGCGGAAGCCATATATCAGATATAACGATAATTGGTATGATTTTGATTTTTACATCGGTTGTTGGATCTGTAATGGTTCTTGGTGGTGATAATATGCAAGACTTGAAAACAGGATATATAATTGGATCAACACCTTGGAAACAGCAATTAGTACTTATGATAGGAATTATAGTATCGGTTATTACTACTCCTTTTGTACTTCAAACTATGTTTGAAGCTTATGGTATTGGTGATATTTTCCCTCGCCCTGATATGGATCCATCAAAACTACTTTCTGCGCCACAAGCTATGCTTATTTCATCGATAACAAAAGGTTTGTTTACAGATAAACTTCCTTGGGCATTAATCAATAGTGGAATTATTATTGCTATAATTGTAATTTTTCTCGATTTAGCTCTTTCTAGATGCTTTAAAAAATTAAAATTACCAATAATGATTTTTGCGTCGGGTTTTTATTTACCTATTGGTATATCAGTAGCATTTTTTTGTGGAGGGTTGTTGCGCTCTATATTGTTAAGAGGGAATAATTCAGACAATATAAAAGAAAATGGTGTAATGATAGCATCGGGTTTTATCGCAGGAGAAGCGATAATGGGTGCATTACTTAGTATACCTTTTGCTTGGTATAAAGATACTAATATTCTAGCTATTCCAATTGGGCTTAGTGATTTTGGTCAAGATTTATTAGGCATTATTATTTTTCTGATTTCTGCGCTATTATTTTTAAAAATTAGTGTCTCTAAGAAAAATACAATATAACAACAAACATTTTTTTAGGTTTATATTATATGTTCATTCAAACTGAAGAAACTCCTAATCCTAATGCTATAAAATTTCTTCCTGGTATAGAGATAAGCGCTGATCCGGTATTCTTTAATAATTTTGAAGAAGCTAGAGCAAAAAGCTCTCTAGCAGCTAAAATATATAATATTAATGATATAAAGGCAGTTTTTTTTGGTGCTGATTTTATTACTGTAACAAAAATTGACGAATCTGATTGGAAATTGTTAAAACCGGAAATATTGATGGTTATAATGGATCATTTAGTTTCTGGTTTGCCTGTGTTAGATGAAAACAAAAATATACTTACCCAGGTTAATAACGAATTATTTTCAGAAATTGAAAAGCAAATTATTGAAATTATAGAAACTAGAGTTAGACCTTCTGTTGCAATGGATGGTGGAGATATAATATATAAAGGTTTTAAGGATGGTATAGTTTATCTTCAATTGCAAGGAGCATGTTCTGGTTGTCCGAGTTCGAGTATTACTTTAAAAAATGGGATAGAGTCAATGCTTCAGCATTATGTTCCTGAGGTAATATCTGTAGAATCTATAGAAGATTAATAAATATGGCTCCTCGGGCCGGATTCGAACCAGCGACCGAACGGTTAACAGCCGTTTGCTCTACCACTGAGCTACCGAGGAATAAAAACATTTATATATAAATGTCGTTTCCATCTCTTATAACAAAAGTTTGTTAAAGGGTCTATAGTTTTTTTTGAATTCACGTAATTATTTTTGCCGCATTGAGTTGAGATATCGATTATTGATAATAAATAACACAAGATAATAGACTTTATTCATAAAAGTTTTTTTAAGAAGAATGTTGTAACTTATAATATCTTTGTTAAATTGTATTGTGGGTCGTAAGCATTACCAAAAGTTTTAGCGAGTTTTGTTATTTGTTCAGGATTTTTTAAACCAGAATAAATAGAATATAAAATAGCATATATCACCTTATATGGTTCGGCATCTGCTGAAGCTAAGCGGTGTTCAAGACGTTTTGGTGCAAGATCTGGTATTCTAATAAGAGTAGTACGATTATTTCCACCATATGAAATATGGGTTGGAGCCATGAATTTCTTGTCTAATCGTTCATAATCTTCTTTTTTTTGCAAAAAAGAATCGATAGTTTGAGGTAGATAATGGCATAAAATTTTTGCATATTTTTCAGCCTCATTATTTTCAAGAAAATTAAAATGAATATGCATACTACTGCCATAATCATCTGGGAAAGGTTTCGGTTTAAAATTAGCGATAAGATCTAATTTCCTTGCTTCTTCGCTGATTTTATTTCGTATTTTATAAATTATTTCTGGGTAGGAGGCTATATAAGTTGAGGGTGGTATTTCAATTTCATATTGCTTAAAACCTTTTTCTTTTTTTATTTTTTGCTTTATTGATTCTTCTAGCTTTAATAATTGTAAATCATCTTTAATATTGGGAAGATAAAATTCTAGCTCTGCTCCTAAGCATGGAGTTAGATTAAAATCTTTTTTCAAATTATTTTCAATTTCTTTTAAGATATTGTATTTTCGTATTCTATCTGTTAATTTATTTTTGAACATAATCTCAAGGATAATTGATGTTAAATGAACTGATTAAAAACAAAGTTTATTATAAAATTTTTGATAGGAGTGACCATAACTTAACTCATAAATATAATATACATAATTTTGAAGATCAGATAACTATAGATCAAGCAAAAAATAATATAGAGAAAGTGATTCAGAGTTTTGATGCAAAAAATATGTTATTGTTAAATCAGGTTCATGGTAATAAAGTTGCTTATATTGATGACTCAAAAACTGATTTTAATATTTGGCCAGAAGCGGATTCTTCAGTAACGAAAATCTCAAATATTGTTTTAGCAATCCGTACTGCAGATTGCGTACCACTGTTATTTGCAAGCGAAGATGGAAGTGTAATTGGATCTGCTCACTGCGGTTGGCGTGGTGCAAAATTAGATTTAATAAAAATAGTAGCTAATAATATGAAGCAAAAAGGCGCTAGTAACATAGTAGTTGTTATTGGTCCATCCATTAATCAAAAATCCTATGAAGTATCAAAAGATTTTTACAAAGATTTTATTAATGAATCAAAAAGCTATCAAGATTTTTTTTTACCATCAATCAAACCGAATGTTTACATGTTTGATCTGCAGTCTTTTGTGAAAAGGAAGATTGAAAAAGAAAATATCAAAATTATAAAACATATAACCGATGATACCTATATGATGGCAAATAAATATCCTAGTTATCGTCGTTCTACACATACAGGTGAAGCTTACAATCAAACAATATTATCCTGTATAATAATAAAGAAATGAGGTTTTTTTATGTATAAATTATTTTCGCCTAATTTCTTTTTCAAAATCAGTAAGTTTCTTATTCCATTTTCTGGAGTTTTATTCTTAATTTTAACTCCAATTGGAGTATACTTTTCTTTGTATGATTCTCCTGAAGATTATCAACAAGGAGCAATGGTAAGAATAATGTATGTACATGTTCCATCTGCATGGATGAGTTTGGGAATTTACAGCTTTATGACTATTTGTAGCTTTTCTTGTTTAGTTTGGAAAACAAAAGTTTCCTATATTTTATCTGTAAGCGCTGCTCCAATAGGAGCGGGTTTTGCTTTGATTACACTAGTTACTGGATCAATTTGGGGGAAGCCTATTTGGGGAACGTGGTGGGTATGGGATGCTCGTCTTACATCAATGCTTGTTTTATTTTTTATTTATATTAGTTATATGGCAATAATAAATAGTGGTTCTAATTTACTTAGGGCTGAAAAACCAGCTTCTGTAATGGCGATAATAGGCTTTATTAATATACCTATTGTCAAATTCTCTGTTGATATCTGGTATAGTTTACATCAACCAGCAAGCATTATTAGATCAGGTGGTCCATCAATTCACTCTTCTATGCTTTTACCCCTTTTTATTATGTTTAGTTCTTTTGTGATGTATTTTATTTTTGTTCTTTTGCTAAGAGCAAAAATTATTATGCATAAAATAAAAAATAATGGATAGTTTAGATGACTTATGTAGTAACAGATGAATGCGTAAAATGTAAATATACAGACTGTGTTGAAGTATGCCCTGTGGATTGTTTCTATGAAGGGGAATTGATGCTTGTGATCAATCCTGATGAATGTATAGATTGCGGTGTTTGTGTAGCAGAATGCCCTGTTGATGCTATAAAAGAAGAGTCTCCTGATTTAATAAAATGGGTTGAGATTAATAAAGAATTATCAGCAAAATGGCCTAATATTACTATCAAAAAAGCCCCGTTAAATGATGCCGAGAATCATAAATTTGAAAAAGAAAAATTCAAAAAATATATTATTGACTCAGTTTTGTAAATAAAGGAAAGATTTAGCTATTTTAAAGATAGGAAGAGTTAGTGCTATTAATTGAAAAAATAATAATACAATTTCTTTGCTGAATTAACGTTTATTGTTTGAAAATCAACCAACTAATAAGAGAAAATAGAATTATTTATTGTTTGATGCAAAATAAATGAATTTTGTTGTTGACAGTTGGAAGGTTGTTTCGTATAAATAGCCCTACACAATGCGTGGTACGAAATTAGTTTAAGTATTACGAAGCTGTTTTGAAAGTAAATATAAACAAGTAATTTGTTAAAGGTAGTGACAGTAGTAAAATTGCTATCGTAAGATAGCAGAAACCTGTTGATTTTTTTGAACAAGAAAAGTAGACAGAATCAAACTTGAGAGTTTGATCCTGGCTCAGAACGAACGCTGGCGGTATGCTTAACACATGCAAGTCGAACGAACAAAATTGGAGCTTGCTTCAATTTTAGTGAGTGGCAAACGGGTGAGTAACACGTGGGAATCTACCCATCAGTACGGAATAACATTTGGAAACAAATGCTAATACCGTATATTCTCTAAGGAGGAAAGATTTATCGCTGATGGATGAGCCCGCGTAAGATTAGGTAGTTGGTAGGGTAATGGCCTACCAAGCCTACGATCTTTAGCTGGTCTGAGAGGATGATCAGCCACACTGGGACTGAGACACGGCCCAGACTCCTACGGGAGGCAGCAGTGAGGAATATTGGACAATGGGCGAAAGCCTGATCCAGCAATACCGCGTGAATGATGAAGGCCTTAGGGTTGTAAAGTTCTTTTAGTTGGGAAGATAATGACGGTACCAACAGAAAAAGCCCCGGCTAACTCCGTGCCAGCAGCCGCGGTAAGACGGAGGGGGCTAGCGTTGTTCGGAATTACTGGGCGTAAAGGGCGCGTAGGCGGATTAGT
>CAMCXV010000009.1 GCA_945883665.1 Rickettsia typhi
TTTTACGACCATCTTTTTCCAATTTGTGATCTCGTATCAAAGACAATCTTTCTTCAGATGCTAAAAAATTTGTTTCTAATTTGCTCATACTCACATTTTACATCTTTTAATCTATAGTTGCAATTTCTTTTTCAGACTGAGTATAGTAAATTAAGTTGAAAATAAAAAGCTATGATATATTAATTAAAATGACAAAAAATTACCAAGATTCAATTTCAGGTCGAAGAAATTTTACAGGTCTCTCAATCATTGATACCAAAGGCATGGTGAAAGAAAATGTAATGCCTTGTTTTGGACAAATTTTAGACCAAAAACTCCCTTCATGAGATTCTATTACTTTTTGACAAAATAATATTCTAATATCTAGAACTTTATTTTTTGTTACATTACTCATCAAAGGATTAAATATGGTATCTAAATATTTTTTAGTCACAGATAATTCTTGCTCAGTAATAATAAATTCTGCTAAACCATTATTTTTTCGGTATAAATTGATATTAACATTATTATTAACGCAATATTCTGTGGAATTAATAATGATATTATCCAAGGCACGAGCCATATAATATTTATCACAATTAACCAAAATATTTTTTTCTATGTTAAGTTGAAAATTCCATGATTTATCAACATTATCTCTGATATATATTTTTCTACAATAGTCTAATCTTTCGTATAATAAATCAGTTAAGTCACAACGATCTACTAGCAAATTGCAATCAGATTGCACTTTAGATAAATCAATAATGTTGTTAATTAAAAAATTTAACCCTTCTGAATTAAAGTTAATTTGTTCAATATTCTGTAATTTTTCATACTCCTCAAGATCGTTATAACGATTTTTGAGTGACTCCATCGCATCAGTGATTTTAGTTACATAACCAAGCAAATCGTCTTGTATATTTTCTAAAAATTTTCTGTTATCTTTTGTTAGAATGGGGGATTTTCGTTTTGCCTTCAATGATCAATCTCCTTAACTACATATTATTTTCATTATCTACATCGAGATTTTTAACTTTTAGTTGCAATTAATATACCCATCCTCACACAACTCAAAGGTCTTGTCAATAATAATTTGCTTTTTATTAGAAAATTCAATCATTTGAGATACACTTATGGTATAATTACACCAGATATTACAAAAACTCTCGTTTCTTGATCAAGAATGTATATTTCTATTGAAATAACATCCTTTGGCAAAATATTACTAATTATAGATGACCACTCAATCAAACAGACTTTATCCGCAAAAGCTTCTTCTATGCCAAGTTCATAAATTTCTTCTAAACAATTTATTCTGTATAAATCAAAATGATAGATTTCAAAATTTTTAGCTTGATATATTTGTAACAAATTAAAAGTTGGGCTAATGACTTTGGTATCACTACCGCATAAATATTTAATTATGTGGCGACAAAAAAAAGTTTTTCCTGTTCCAAGATCGCCATTTAAAGTAATAATTGCCCCTTTTTTTATCTGCATAGCAATTTTATCAGCAAGTTCTATACTATCATTTTCTGATTTCAAGATAAATTCCTGTGATATCATATAAAAATTAAACTAATTCAGTAACAAAAGTAGGAAACATAGTAAGTTCCTTGGCTTTTTTAGTAAGAGATTGAAGTTTATCTTCCATAGATTTATAATTAGAGTGAAACTTATATGCATTACCAGTTAATACTAGAGCAGAATCTATACCCGCATTT
The DNA here is from genome assembly GCA_945883665.1 of Rickettsia typhi. Taxonomy (GTDB): domain Bacteria; phylum Pseudomonadota; class Alphaproteobacteria; order Rickettsiales; family Rickettsiaceae; genus Megaera; species Megaera typhi_B. The sequence continues at coordinate 1,707 of CAMCXV010000009.1, forward strand.
TGCGCACCAATAATATCAGTTTCAAATGTATCTCCTATCATTAAAATACGTTTTTTTGGAATATCACCTACTTTCTTAAAAACATTTTGATATATAACATTTTGGGGTTTACCTGTATATATCACTTTACCGCCATTTTTTTCAATAATTTGAGCAAAATATCCTGCGCAATATTTAGTAATATTGCCTTGAGGAGTTGATATATCTGGATTTGCGCATATTTTAAGAATTTTATCTTGCTTTGCAACTTTTTTTAGCAAATCATCAAATTCTCTAATATTCTCATTCTCATCTCTGTGCAAACTCAATAAAACTACATCCGCTTCTTTATAGTCGTAAGTAATAATATGGTCAAATTCATCCAATATCTCATCATTCCTATCATCGCCAAGATGATAGATTTTTAACTTTTCTTGTCTTAGTTTTTTTGCCTCTTCTAACATTAATTCTCTGGCAACATCACCAGAAGTTATAATCATTTCTTCTGTAATATTTTTAACCCCCCAGCTTTCAAGTCTATTCTTCATCGCAAAAGAAGGTCTTGGCGCATTTGAAAGAAAAATTACTTTTTTTTGTTTTAAAATACTATTTATTGATTCCACAACTCCAGGATATACTTTATCACCATCAAAAATGACCCCCCACAAATCAAATAAAAATAGATCATAATCCTCAAAGGTTTGAGAAATATGTTTGAAAATTAGTTGTTGCATAGGGATACCCTTTAATAGTTTTTGTTTAAGTTTTGCTTTTAAAATAAGACTTAATGTTATATTATCCAAAAAGGTCAATTTTGATAAGAAATTTTGGACCTCAAGCTTTTATTTTTATAATTTCAAAGATAATTATGTCAAACTCAGAACACGAAATCAGTAACAAAGAAACTGCTATAAATTCTTACGAAGACTACGCAGCAGACTCTATTAAAGTTCTCAAAGGACTCGAAGCAGTAAGAAAGAGACCTGGTATGTATATAGGTGACACTGACGATGGTTCAGGATTACATCACATGGTTTATGAAGTAGTTGATAATGCAATTGACGAATCTTTAGCTGGGCATTGTAATCTTGTAGAAGTTATAATTAATAAAAATGGCTCTGTAACTGTTAGAGATAATGGTCGCGGCATACCAGTTGATATCCATGAAGGTGAAGGAATCTCAGCCGCAGAAGTTATCATGACCCAACTTCATGCAGGTGGTAAATTTGACCAAAATTCATACAAAGTATCAGGAGGTTTGCATGGTGTTGGTATTTCCGTAGTAAATGCTTTATCTGATTGGCTTGAGCTTAGAATTTGGAGAAATCAGAAAGAATATTTTATTAAATTTAAAAATGGTGATTCAGAAGCGCCTCTTGCAATCATAGGCGAAGGTATTGGGAAAAAAGGCACAGAGGTTACTTTTATGCCCTCTATAAGTACTTTTACTAATATCGAATTTAATTTTAACACTCTTGAACATAGACTAAGAGAACTTGCTTTCTTAAACTCGGGAGTAAGAATATTTTTAGTTGATGATAGATATGATGAAAAAAAAGAAATAGAATTTTATTTTACTGGCGGAGTGGAAGCATATGTTAAATATGTTGATCGAACAAAAATTGCTCTTCATGCACCTGTTTCTTTAGTTGCGCATAATGAAGAAAAAGGCATAAGCTTAGAATGTGCCATGCAATGGAATGATTCTTATCACGAAAATATCTTATGCTTTACTAATAACATACGTCAAAGAGATGGTGGTACTCATTTAATAGCTTTTAAAGCAGCTCTAACTAGAATGGTAAATAGTTATCTTGAACAGAGTGGGATTGGTAAAAAAACAAAAATTAATTTTACTGGTGACGATGCAAGAGAAGGTCTTTCTTGTATTTTATCTATTAAAGTACCTGATCCTAAATTCTCTTCACAAACAAAAGATAAATTAGTCTCATCGGAAGTAAGACCAGTTGTAGAAAATGCAATTTACACTAAACTTCTTGAGTGGTTCGAGGAGCACCCAATCGAAGCAAAGATGATTATAAATAAGGTTGTAGAAGCTGCTAATGCTAGGGAGGCTGCTAAAAAAGCAAGAGAGTTAACTAGAAGAAAATCAGCACTTGAAGTTTCAAATTTACCTGGAAAATTAGCTGATTGCCAAGAAAAAGATCCAGCAAAATCCGAGATCTTTATTGTTGAAGGTGATTCTGCTGGTGGTACAGCAAAACAAGGAAGAGATCGTAAAACTCAGGCAATATTACCTTTACGGGGAAAGATATTGAATATTGAAAGATCTCGTTTTGATAAAATGCTTGCTTCTGAACAAGTTGGAACATTAATTACAGCACTTGGAACAAGCATCGGTAGCCAAGATTTTAATATAGAAAAATTACGATACCATAAAATTGTCATTATGACAGATGCTGATGTTGATGGATCTCATATTAGAACATTACTACTTACTTTTTTTTATAGACATATGCGTCAGATAATAGATATGGGTTATCTATATATTGCACAACCACCTCTTTATAAAGTAAAAAGAGGAAATAGTGAAACATATTTAAAAAATGAACAAGCATTACAGGAATATTTAATCAATGGTGCTATCAATGATACTTCCTTAAAAATTGAAAATGGCAATGAAATTAGAGGTCAAGATTTGATTAACATACTTAATCAAATTGCTTTATTTGTTTTTACTTTAAATCAGGTTTCAAAGAAATTTGATAAAACTATTGCTGAATGCCTATCTGTAAAAAAATTACTTAAAAACGAATCATTCAACGAATTAAAGAAAACAGAGATTCTTGACGCAATTTCTATTTTAAATCTAGGGTCACTAGAGCCAGATAAAACTGAATGGCAAGTAAGTATAAAAAATGATTCAATAGAATTTTTTAGATTTGTACGTGGTGTTAAAAACACCAAAATACTATATAAACAACAACTTGAATCGCCAGAATTTATAAATCTTGACAAAATTGGCGAATCATTATCTAATTACTTTCATATTAACTGTATTTTAAATATTAAATCTATTGAGTATAAAGTATTCTTACCAAGTAAACTTCTTGAAATTATTATAGAAAATGGTCAAAAAGGTTTGGGGATTCAGAGATTTAAAGGACTTGGCGAGATGAATGCGGAACAATTATGGGAAACTACTCTTGATCATACAAAAAGAACATTATTACAAGTAAAGGTTGGTGACATTGATAGCGCTGAGGAGACAATATCAACTTTAATGGGCTCTGTTGTAGAACCAAGAAGAGATTTTATTAATGCAAACGCTTTAAATGTAGCTAATTTAGATGTTTAGAAAGTGCATTTGATTAAAATAATTGGCTTATAATAATAATTAATTAGAAAAAACATGGAAATATTGTTACTGATTTTTGGAGTAGTTGCTATTCTTTTAATAGTTAGAATGATTAAGATCGTTCCGCAGCAAGAAGCTTGGGTTCTAGAGAATTTAGGTAAATTTGATCGAATATTACAACCAGGACTTACCATAATTGTCCCTATAATTCAAAGAGTTGCATATAAACATACACTCAAGGAGCAAGCAGTTGATGTTCATGCACAAACCGCTATTTCTCAAGATAATGTTACTCTATCAATTGATGGTGTACTTTACGTAAAAATTGTTGATCCAGTAGCTGCATCTTATGGGGTAAGCGATCCTTATTATGCTATATCGCAACTTGCTCAGACTACTATGCGTTCAGAGATAGGAAAATTAAAACTGGATAAAACTTTTGAAGAGAGAGAAACTCTAAACCATGCAATTGTTACATCCATAAATCTTGCAGCAGTGAATTGGGGTATTCAATGTATGAGATATGAAATAAAAGACATACAACCTCCTAAATCAATCTTACAAGCTATGGAATTACAAGTAGCAGCGGAGCGTCAAAAAAGGGCTAAAATTTTAGAATCAGAAGGTCATAGGCAAGCTCAAATTAATATTTCTGAAGGTGAAAAAGCTCAAGTGGTTTTGGGCTCAGAAGCAGCATATACAGATCAAATAAACAGAGCTAGGGGAGAAGCTGAAGCAATCTTGTTTGTAGCAGAAGCTACTGCCAAATCTATTGAAGTAGTAGCTTCTTCAATCAAAAAAGAAGGGGGATCCGAGGCTGTTTCTCTTAAAATTGCTCAGCAATATGTAGAATCTTTTTCCCATTTTGCTAAAGAATCAAATACTGTAATTTTACCTGCTAATTTAGGAGACCCAAGTGGGTTTATCACACAAGCTATGACAATCTATGATAAATTAAAAACTGCTAAAAACTCTTGATTATACTATATTTTTAATTAATTAAATCGAGTTTTTTATACAATTCTTCAGAGAGTTCATAATTACCGAATACTTTTTGCACATCATCATTTTCTTCAAGTGTGTCTATTAGTTTAAATAGCTTTATTGCTCTTTCTTCATCTTCTACTAAAACATTGTTCAGAGCTTTCCATTCAAGCTCTGATTCAATAGGAGTATCGAATATTTTTGTTAAATATTCTAGGCTTTCAGAAAATGACTCAACTTCTGTATAAATTAGATGTTCAGATTCATCAGAAATTACATCTTTTACATCTATTTCAACAGCGGCAGATAATATTTGATCAGAATCGGCTACTGATACAGGATATATAATTTTACCAACATGCTCAAACATAAAAGTTACAGTGCCTGACTCACTCAGATTGCCTCCATATTTACTAAAACAACTTCTTACATCCGATACCGTCCTGTTTTTATTATCTGTTAAAGTTTCAACAATAATTGCAATACCACCTGGTAAGAACCCTTCATACCTAATTTCCACATAATCGTTATCATTAGTTGGGTCAGATGCCTGTGCTAAGGCTCTATCAATTCTTTCTTTAGGTAAATTATGGCTTCTTGCAGCTGAAATACTATTTCTTAATCTTGGATTAGCTAATGGATCAGCACCACCAATTTTAGCTGCTGTAATGATTTCTCTTACAAGTTTAGTAAATATTTTGGCTCTTTTTTTATCCTGAGCCCCTTTCCTATGTTGAATATTTTTAAATTTTGAATGTCCAGCCATATGAATACTTAATTATTTAAATATATATTTTTCAGTATGACATAATAAATATAGAATGATAATAAGGCAATTAATATATTTTCTTTTTAGATCTTATTACTATCAATATTTAAAAAATTAATAGTTTCATAATATTTTTATGTTAATCTAAAAATAGACAAAAGATAGCAATTTAAAACTTGTTTAATTAATGACACAATTTACTTCACTATCGTATAGTATATCAAAGTTTATACATGAAATAAGCATAAGATGTTATAATTTAGAACTTGATTCAGCAGTTAAAAAAGAATTGTCTTGTGCAAAGACAATATTAATAGCTTTAAATAGCAGTAATGACATATTAGCTTTGCTAAGTACAATGCATCGTCAAGATCTCAGCGACACAATTATAACTCATGGAAAAAGATATCTTGAAGAATATAAAAAATATCCAGAATTACAAGATGAAGCTTTAATTTTTCAAAATTCTCTTGATGAATTTGTAAAAAAAATATCTGTTATAGATAAAAATAAATTTACACCAGAAACTTCGGAAATAAATATTTTAAGCGAGAATTTTTATACAATTTTAAAAAAAATTCAAATTTTCTTTTCGAACCAATCTCAAAACAAAAATTCTTTAGAGTTTATTCACGCATTATCTATTGTATATAAAATTGGAGATAGACCTTTTCAAGAACATATTGTTTTAACAGAGTTATTAATACTTATAAAAGAATTATGGAATATTGAATATGTAGCTAATAAATTTAAAGAGGCTATTATTGTAAATAGATTTTATCTAAACCCTATTCAACTTTTACAAATTGATGAAGATGATTTGAATATTGAAAAAATATTTAGCTTAACAATTGATAAACTTACTTCAAAGGAAAAATCTGTTTTATTGTATTTAGAAGATGAAAAGATTTTATCCTTATATGATCGACTCAAAAATTATGAAGGTTATAAGATTACTATTTTTTCGTTACTAGAAAAGATACATGAAGAGGCGCAGTTTAGATATAGTTATCACAGATTAAGTGATACTGGGTACCAATTATTAAGTCGATTCCAAAGTTTTGATGCTATTAAGCATCAGATAGAAAATTTAGAATTCTCTATCTTAGAAGCATATTTGTTTAAAAAATCCAATTTTACAAAAGAAATTTTAGTAAGCATTGCAAAACATTCTCATAATATAAAAGCCTTGTGTCTGAATAAAAACGAGAATTTTCTTAAAATAATTAGTCATATAGGTAAGAAATTAAATAATCCATCCAACAAAGGTAAGGATGGTAGCCTAGCTATGCTACGTAGTTTAAAAAATGGTTTAAATAACTTGCTACCCTCTTACGTCAAAAAACGTTACTCCGAGTTAGATAAATTTCATAATATTGCTTTGCAAAAAAGATATAGTAACGTGTTTATAAATATAATATCAATTTTCGAAGATACAGATAATTCAAATAAATTTTTGCAAAATATTCTAACTTATCGTTTAGCGTCTGATTATTATTTGCCACATTTATCAAATTCAATAGATAAATTAAGAACCCAAGCTATTGAAAGAAAAAAAGTGATCTCTTTACTTTCTGATTTAGATTTTACAATCATTTTTTCTCCTGGTAATTTTAATAATCTTGATTCATTTAATTTTATAAAAAGCGACAAGATTGTAGAATTAAAAACACCTGTTGAATATGTAAAATCCTTGATAGATAATATGTGTGTTAATATTAACGCTTTTCAACTACACACACTTTATAGAAATGTTGCATGTCTTCCTAAATTAACAGCTACTCAACTAATGTTAATTAATTCCATCAAAACTCAGATCAAACAACGTACGACGATACGTAAACTTTTATATTCTATGTTTTCTGGTAAAAAGAAAGAATATGATAAATTAAAAGTTCTGAAAAAAATATTCGCAGAATCTTAAATATTTATCAAAATCAGCTAAATTAATATTTGCTGATCTATATTATCAGTTTAAAAATAGGATAAAAAATATTAATAATTATATAGTAAAATATCATTAAACAAAAAATTCTTTAAACTCCGAAATTACTCTTGAATATAATTTATATTTAAATGGAATTATATTATCAAGCAGTTCACTTATTTCTACCCACCGCCAGCTGTCAAACTCTGGATGCTTAGTTTTAACATTGATATCAGAATCTTGACCTGTAAATCTTATTAAAAACCACTTTTGCCTTTGACCACAATATTTACCATCCCAAAGTTTTGGTACTAAAAACTCTGGCAATCGATAGCTATACCATTTTTTACTTTCCGCAAGAATTTTGCCTTTGTTGCTACCTATCTCTTCCGCCATCTCTCTTAAAGCCGCAGAACTTGGAGTTTCTCCTAAATCTATGCCCCCTTGAGGCATTTGCCAGCCATTAGATTTTGATTCAACTCTTTTTCCTACAAAAACTCGGTTGTTTTTGTCAATAATCATCATACCAACAGCAGGTCTAAAAGGTAAGTTATGATCTAAAATATCTAGTTCTTTTTTTGCCATTTTTATTTTTGCTCCAATGCAAGTCTAGATACAGGTACTATTAAAATACCTCTTTTCTGAAGAGATGGTATCCAATCTCTAATCATCTCAACACTTAAAACAAAACCTTGTGAATAGCCTAAAGCTACACCATTTTTTTCTGCTAATTTAGCCAAATCTTCTAATTTACCCTTGATAGATTTTTTATCAACTTCCTCATCTAAAACAATATTTGAAGCTATTATATTATTATGCATTTTAAAATGCTTTTCTACTTTATCAGTTCTTCCTTTTCCCATGATAAAAATTAAATTTTTATCAGCTATTTGATCAAAGACACTCATTGAAGCTTTGATATTATCAGTAAAAACTTCTTTATAATTTGAATAAACCCCATCATATTTCATATGAGAATTTAATATTATTTGTAATCTCAAAGCAATTTCTTCTGGCGGTAACTTAGTACTCAAGACATGCTTACCCTGACTTTCAAAAGAATTACTTGTCTGTAATGGTAAGTATAAATAAACTTCATGACCTTTGCTTTGAGCTTTATTTAACAATGGTTTCAAGGTTTTTGTATAAGGTAAAAAACCTAAAGCACATTGTTTGGGAAGTGTAATAGCAAGTTCAGTTGACCTACGATTTAAACCAAGATTAGTAATAATTAATGCAATTTTTGGCTTGTTTCCAGAATTTTTTACATCATTTGCTAAAGATACTGGCTCTCCCGCCTCTCCCCAAAATTTTTTTTCTTCTACAGAAGAATTAAGAATTTTATTAGTTTTTTCAATTAATTCCTCTGGGACAGGAATAGATGATTGATTTATAGATTCACTTTCAGATACAGTATTATCTACAAAATCACTATTATCTTTCAAATCCACAATTTTTGATTTACCAAAATAATCAACTTCAATTTCGTCTCTCCTATTGGGCAAATTATTGATATCGTAGTACCCATATTGATTTTGATTAATAGCTAATTTTATCTGATTTGGTCTAACATAAGCAAACCAAGAAATTAACAAAATAGATAAAGCAAGAGCCAAACCTATATTCAAAAATATTAGATATTGTTTTATAACCGCCTTATCTTTCAAATCTTTAAACACATTATTTACTTTTCTTTTCTCTAATTATTAATCCACGAATTAAATCATAGGCGCGAGCATATTGATAATCATTCTTATATTTTTCAGACATTTTATAGTTATCTATTTTTTCAACAACCTCATTGATTTTTCCGTCTCCCTTATAATCGTTATTATATTTTTTAAGATAGGTTTTTATCGAAGATTCATTAAACGCGCTATCTTTCTTTGCTTTTTCTTCATACTCAACTTTTGCATTTTCAATAAAAATATCTGGCTCAATACCTTTGCCATTAATTGATCTACCATTTGGAGTATAATATTTAGCAGTAGTAAATTTTACTGCCGCTCTCTTGTTAATTTGAGTAAAAGTTTGAACAAGACCTTTCCCAAAGGAAGTCGTACCAATTATGATTGCTCTGTTATGATCTTGCAAAGCACCAGCTACAATCTCAGAAGCAGAAGCAGAGCCAGAATTGATCAATACTACCATCGGAACTGCAGGGGCTTTTTCTACAAATCTTCCAGCAGAAATTACAACATTCTCTTTATCCTGATTACCTTTTGTTGAAACAATAACCCCGTGATCTAAGAAATATTCACAAACTGCCACAGCCTGATCAAGAAGACCGCCTGGATTACTCCTAACATCTAAAATAATTCCTTTTAATTCTTTTTTTTCTTCTGTTGCTTTTTTAGTTAAATCTTTGATTGCTTTTTTTAGTTCAGTTATTGTTTGATTGTTAAAAGTTGAAATCCTAACATAACCAATTCCACCATACTCATCTAACTCTAAATCATGTTTAATTGGCTTAATTTTAATAATCTCTCTTGTTAAATCAATTTCTGTAGTTTGATTAGCTTCTTCTTTTGCTACAAGTAGATTAAGTTTCGTTCCTGGTTCACCACGCATTTCTCGAACAGATTTATTATATCCAAGATTAGAGACTAATTGACCATTAACCCCTATTATATAATCACCTGCTCTGATACCAGCTTTATGAGCTGGTAAATCATCTATAGGTGAAATAACTTTTATAGCACCATGGTCTGGAATTATCTCAACACCTATACCTCCAAACTCACCATCAGTTTGATCAAGAAAAAATTCAAGATCCTCATCAACAAAATAGCCAGAATATGGGTCAAGAGAGTGGAGCATTCCATCAATTGCTTCATCAGTCATCTTTTGGTAATCAATTTCACCCATATAATCTTTACCAACTCTCTGCAAAACATCCTGAAACTGTTTGCAATAATAAAGCGGTGATTGATTATGAATTTTTTCCTTTTCTGCCTCTTCGGCGAAAACAGAGCTGCAAATTAGACTAACAAACAGTATGAGTATTTTTGCCATATTTAATAACGCAACATTGTTTATAAAATTAAACATAAATTTCAAGATCTCCTTCTCTATTTAACAATGCTTTTTCCTGAATAAAATTGAATCTTTTTTCTGGATTTTTCCCCATCAGATTATCCACTATTACATTCGTATTGTCAAAATCATCTATACTTACTTTGTACAATAATCGCAATTTATGATCCATAGTTGTTTCTTTTAGTTGTTTTGGCGTCATTTCTCCAAGTCCTTTAAATCTACCAACTTCAATTTTTGCTTTACTGGAAGCTGATAATTCATCCATTATTCGTAATTTTTGTTCATCATTATTTGCGTAATGGGTCTTATTATTCTGTGTTAAACGGTATAATGGCGGTTTTGCCAAATATAAATGACCATTAATTATTAGCTTACGCATTCTAAGAAAAAAGAAAGTCATTAATAATGTAGCAATATGAGCTCCATCAACATCTGCATCGGTCATAATAATTATTTTTTCATAACGTAAATTTTCTTCTCTGTAATTATTCATTGAACCACAAGCAAGAGCGGTCTCAAGATCTTGTATTTCCTGATTGGCTAAAATTTTTGACAATGGGGAATTTGCAACATTTAATATTTTCCCCCTAAGAGGCAAAATTGCCTGAGTCTCTCTATCTCTTGCTTGTTTAGCAGAACCACCAGCAGAATCACCTTCAACTAAAAATAGCTCCGTACCTTCCGAGCTATTTCGGCTACAATCAGCAAGCTTACCAGGTAAGCGTAATTTTTGTGTAGCATTTTTTCTATTAACTAACTTTTCATTTTTCCGATTGAGTCTATATTCAGCATTATTAATAATATGAGCTATCAATATATCTGCTGTTTTCTTATTACTACTAAGCCAGTGATCAAAATGATCTTTTATCATGTTTTCAACATGTTTAGTAATACCATTTGAAACTAGTTTTTCTTTAGTTTGACCTTGAAATACAGGATTTCTTATAAAAACAGAAATAACAATACAAGCTGATTCTAGAATATCTTCTGGACTTACTAATGATACTTTCTTGATGCCAGTCATTTCTCCGTAAATTTTAATACTTCGGGAAAGAGCTGCTCTATTTCCTTGTTCATGAGTTCCGCCTTGAGGAGTTGGAATTGTATTGCAATAAGATTGCACAAAACTTTCATCCTCATGCCAACATATCGCCCATTCTATCTTCATATTCTCTGATACTATTTCAGCGTTACCAGAAAATATTTCTCCACCTATAATTTTTCCATTTTCTAGCTTTGAATCTAAATAATCTTTGAGTCCATTCGGAAAATGAATCACAGATTTAACAGGAACTTCATCATTATTAATTAATTCTGGAGCACACGACCAATATATTTCGAAACCTTTATATAAGTAAGCTTTAGACTTTGCTAAATCATACACTCTTTTTGGCTTCAAAGAGATTTCACCAAAAATTTCTTTATCCGGGACAAAAGTAATTTTAGTTCCTTTTTGTTTTTTAGAAGATGCTGTTTTTTCTAATTTCGTAAGAGGATGACCTTTAGAATAGCTCTGGCTATAAATAAAACCATCCCTATATACTTCTATGTTTAATTTTTCCGACAAAGCATTTACTACCGATATTCCAACACCATGTAAACCGCCAGATGTTTGATAAGCTTTATCGGAAAATTTTCCACCAGAATGTAATGTTGTAAGAATCACTTCCAACGCTGATTTTTTAGGGAATTTAGGATGGTTATCAACTGGAATACCCCTACCATTATCATCTATAGATATACTGCCATCAGCAAACATTTCAATTGAAATACGATTTGCATAACCAGCAACTGCTTCATCCATTGAGTTATCAATTACCTCTGAAACTAAATGATGCATTGAAGATTCATCCGTTCCTCCAATATACATACCTGGTCTCATGCGGACCGGCTCTAAACCTTCTAAAACTTCTATATCATTTGCTGTGTACGACTCATCGTTAGATTTTTTTTTAACACCAGCAAATTTAAACAGATCAGACACTTAAAAAATCACCTTAAACATTAATTTTAATACTATTCAACTTATCTAGATTTAAGATAAAAAGCAATAATAACATAAACTATTATAAATCATAGATTTTTTAAAATTTGATGTTTTCAGGAGTTAAAAAACTATATTGATTTTTTAATAAGATGATATAGATTGAAGCTCTATTTTTTTACTGAAAATAACCCAATCATATTTATATTAAAATGTTAACTAAAGCAAAAGATCAAAAACAAAATCTGATCCTATTATTAATTTTTATTGTTTCATCAATTGCTTGGTATTCGCCAATAGATGAAACCTTGTCTACAAACGCTTGGCATTTGTTAATAATTTTTGTAGCTACTATCATTGGCATAATCTTGAATCCTTTACCTATGGGTGTAATTGCCTTATTAAGTATTTTAACTTGCGTACTAACAAAAACATTATCATTATCAGAATGCTTATCTGGATTTAGTGATAGTGTAGTATGGTTGGTTGTTTTTGCATTTTTCATTTCAAATGGTTTCGTGAAGACTGGGCTTGGTTCTAGAATAGCTTATTATGTACTTTCAAAAATAGGTCACAGCACCCTTGGCACTTCTTACGCTTTTGTTATTGCAGATTTTATCTTATCACCATTAATTCCTAGCGCTGCCGCAAGGGGCGGAGGAATAATTTTTCCTATTGCAAAATCTATTTGCCAATCTTTTTCAGATGATAAACATCTAGGAGCTTCTTCAAAAAATGGCGGTTTCATTATGAGTGTTTGCGCACAATCAACAGTAATTACCAGCTCATTATTTATTACTTCAATGGCCGCAAATCCTCTTGCCGCTAAATTAGGAGAAAAAGCTGGATTCCTAATTTCTTGGACTGACTGGGCAATAGCATCTATAGTTCCAGGTGTTATTTCTTTAGCATTAATGCCCTTAATTATTTATTATTTACACCCTCCCGCAATTAAATACTCAGATTCAGCACCTAAAATAGCTAAAGAAAAACTAGATTCTATGGGAAAAATTTCAATTCATGAAATTATATTGATAATAGTATTTTTTATTCTAATAATATTATGGATCAATGGATCTAAATTTGATCTTTCTTCAACAACCGTTGCATTAATAGGTTTATCTGTTTTATTGGTTACCAAAACAATCAATTTTGAAGATGCTTTAGCGAATAAGGAAGCTTGGCATAGTTTTATTTGGTTTGGGACATTAGTAATGCTATCAGGTTTTTTATCTGATTTTGGTTTAATGACTTGGTTTGGAAATAATTTGCAATTTCTTGTTATTGAGGGGTCACCTATAATTTCAATAATTATATTATCGCTACTTTATTTTTATATTCACTATTTCTTTGCAAGCAGCACAACTCATGTTACTGTACTATTACCAACATTCTTAGTATTATTTGTCAATGCCGGCATGTCTGGTTCTCTTGCTACATTAATTTTAAGTTTTTTATCAACATTATCTTCTGGATTAACTCATTACGGACTAAGTAGCACTCCGATATTTTTTGGTTCCGGATATATGAAAACCAAAGATTGGTGGTATATTGGATTAGCAACAAGCATATTATATATATTGATATGGACCTTTATAGGTGGAGCTTGGTGGAAATTATTAAATTTATGGTAGGAAATATAAAATTATCAAAAATACTATTATATTGCGCTGTTTTTTTTAGCATTCTATTAATCACTAGCATAAATATTGTCACTAGTTATTTATATATACCTGGTCCTTTAAAGAACAGAAATGTTATTTTGCTACAGCGTGACTTATCTATAAACGAGGTAAGCACTTTACTTGCAGAATCAAATATTATTCAACATCCAAAGTTTTTTGCTCTCATAAGCAAGATATATTCACTTTATCACTCATTAAAAAGCGGTGAATATGAGTTCACTTATGGAATATCTCCCATACAAGTACTAAGAAAATTAGCTAGCGGAAAATCGATAATTCATCGAATAATTATCCAAGAAGGAATGAGTGTTAATGAGATAATTAATATTGTTAACAATGAAAAATTGCTTGATGGAACAATATCAACGCAAATTCCAGAAGGTTACTTAATGCCTTCTACTTATTTTTATTCTTACGGCGATAAAAGAGAAAATATTATCGATAAAATGCGATTGGAAATGTCTTTAGCTCTTGATGAAGTAATGCAAAAATTACCAAAATCTTCCCCTCTTAAATCACGAAAGGATGTATTAATATTAGCTTCAATTATTGCAAAAGAAACTAGCAATGACGATGAAAGAGCAAAAATTGCTGCTGTTTTTATTAATAGATTAAAAAAACAAATGAAACTGCAAGCTTGCCCCACCGTGATATATGCGTTAACACAGGGAAAATACAAGTTAGGAAGAGATCTTACTAAAACTGATCTAAAAACACCATCTCCATACAATACTTATTATAATTTTGGTTTACCAGTTGGAGCGATTTCATGTCCTAGCAAAAAAACTCTTGAGGCAACTGTAAACCCAACAAAAATAGATGATCTATACTTTGTTACTAATGGTAATGGTAGAAATAATTTTTCTAAAACATTTGAAGAACATAACCAAAATATAGAAAATATTAAACAGAACTTGAAGCAGGGAAATGATGATGATTAAAAAATCTCTAATTTTTATATCAATAACCAGTAGAGCCGAAACCCTTTTCTCCTCTTGCTGTATCGTCTAAAGATTGGACTTCTTCTAAAATAACATGCTCATATTTAGCTATTACCATCTGTGCAATACGCATTCCACGTTCAATAACAAAATCATTGACGCTGTGATTAATTAAAATGACTTTTATTTCTCCGCGATAATCAGGATCTATAGTTCCTGGTGTATTAAGTACCGTGATGCCGAATTTTGCAGCCAATCCAGACCTTGGTCTTATTTGCGCTTCAAATCCATGCATCAACCCTATTGAAATACCCGTTGGAATAATCGCTATTTCATGTGGTTTGATAATAATTGATGTATTAACAGCTGCGCATAAATCCATACCAGCACTTTGAGCAGTTGCATATGATGGAAGGTCTAAATCCTTAGCATGGTCAAGTTTTGTAATTTTAAAAGAAATAGACATGAAAGAATAATTTAGATTTTTAATGTATTTTTCTATCAGTGGCGGGAGTGACGGGACTCGAACCCGCGGCCTTCTGCGTGACAGGCAGATGCTCTAACCAACTGAGCTACACCCCCTTTTATCTAATAGATACGCCGAATATATATTAATTTAAATTTTAGCGCAAGTATTATTATACAGCATTTTTACAAATACAAAATAATTTTATAGTTTTAATTTTTAATTAATATTTTACTGATAATGATAAAATATTTTCTAATGCTTCAGAAAGTTTATTAGCAACAACTTGCATATCGTATTGATTAACAACTTTATTATAAGCATTATTTTGCAACTCTTCTCTTTTTGCTGGATTGTCAATAAGATAAGCAATTTGATCCGCCAATTCTTGACTTGAGCCAGTTTTTGTTATTAAAGCATCAACATTTGGTTCAAAAATCTCGGAAGCTCCTATTGTCTTGGTCGATACAATTGGCACTTGATGACTCATACTCTCTAAAGCAACAATCCCAAAAGGCTCGTAAACAGATGGTATACAAAAAATATCTATAGACTCAAAAAAACTCTTTTTATTTTTTACCCAACCAATAAACTCAACTTCTTTCTCAATATTAATATCTATTGCAAGTTTTTTAAGCTGCATGTCCAATTCGCCAGCTCCACCAAGCAACAATTTCACCTTATATCTTCTATTTAATAATATACTAATAGCTTCTATCAAGTAATTAAAACCCTTTTCCGGAGCAAATCTACCAATAGCACCTATCACATAAGTCGTTTTTTTTAAAGAGGAGTTAGTTAGTTTTTTTGGTAAAATATTTACCATATTAGGTACAATAAATATCTGCGACTCAGGATATCCATTATCCATTACATGTTTTTTTAAAAGAGAGCCTAATGCAATTATATAACGACATTTCAAGATATGCCGAACACTACAAGCATGTGTTACACCTATTATAGGTACATTTTTAATTCCAGTGCCGCAAGCAAAATTAACGGCTCTACCACCGTGAGCTATTATCAAATCTGGTTTATAAAATAATATTAACAACTTTAAATATATCTTAGAAAAAATACACCAAGGCACTATATTTGGTAATTTTATAGAATTAATGTTTTTTTTATTAATTAAAGCAAAAGAACTAGTGATATTAACTACTTGATGTCCTTTCAAATTCAAAGCTTTATTATAATCTAAGAAAGCTTGTTCTATACCACCAAGCCTTCTCGTCAACATAATGTTAAAAATTTTCATTTAATTTACTCTTGCATACATATAATAGTCCTTAAGCTCCCCTTCTACTAATTCATATTTTTTTAAACAACCTTCTTTCTTAAAACCACATCTTTCCAACAGTTTTATAGAACGATCATTTGTTGTAATCACAGTTGCTTGAACTCTAACAATACCAAGTATATAATCAGCAAATTTCAATATAGCCTTAATCGAAGTCAGCATCAATCCTTTACCCCAATAATCTGGATCTAAGTCATAACTAATCTCAGCCCTGGAATTGGCAAAAGATATCATGTTAAAACCAGCTGTGCCAATCATTCTATCCTCATGTTTTAAAGAGATTGCCCAATATATACTTCTTTTCGAAGGAAACAAACCACCCCAATAACTAACCTCTTCTAATGCCGCATCAAAAGTCTGAGGTCTATTTTCTTTTGTTAGAAAAGCAGACATTTGATCTTTACTCATATAATCTAAATAATATTGAGCATCTTCTACTCTAATATCCCTAAGTATAATCTCCCCTAAATCAATTATTGGAAAAGAGGAAAAAAAAGGTTGTACATTCATAATCAATTTCTCTTAATATATGAAATTGGATCCAGCACTCCATTTTCTTCAAAAGCTTTAAGGCGCACTAAACAGGCAAGACATTTACCACATGATTCACCATAAAGGTTTGGATCATAACAGGAGATAGTACAAGAATAATCCACCCCCATGGCAAGACCCATAGCAACTATTTCCGTCTTTGTCATGTTAATAAGAGGCGCATGGATGTTAATCTTATTACCTCTAACCCCCTCGGCCGTTGCAAGATTAGCCATAGCTTCAAAACTTTCAATATATTCTAAGCGGCAATCTGGATAATTAGAATGATCAGTTGAATGCACTCCAAGAAATATATCACGAGCTCCTTTTATTTCTGCAAAAGCAAGAGCATAACTCAAAAAAATTGTATTTCTTGCTGGAACATATGTAATTGGAATTTGATCCCCTAAATCACTTGCTTGTTCGTAATTGGGAACAACTATTTCATCATCAGTTAAGGCAGATCCACCGAAAATTTTTAGATCTATATTGATAATTTTATGCTCTTTAACTTTATATCTTTTGATAAATTGTTGTATTTTTTTAATCTCAACAACTTGTTTCTGCCCATAATTAAAACTAATTGCATATATTTCATAAGCTTGTTCTTTTAAAAGAGCTAAAACGGTAGATGAATCAACCCCTCCACTTACCAGTACTATTGCTTTTTTCATCTTTTTATTTATATTATTATAATTACTCAATATCCAATTCTTTATGTATTTGATATGATAAACGATAGTTATTATCAAGAGCAATAAAGACTGCTAATTTTTTATTTGCCAAGTTTAGTTTTTCATCATATTCATCCATTGCTTGAACAAATACCGGTATATTATAAAGCGATTGACCTAAATCTGGAACTTCATTATAACCAAGTAAATTTGCTGATATTATATATTTAAAAGCTGTAATTTTAGGTAGCAAATCCTGCCTAATATTATGATATTTTAAATTTGTAATTTTAGGTGAACAAACAATTTCAACCATATCAGGAAGATCTTGATATAGTGTTCCATTGGTTTCTATTTGAACTTTGTAATTTAATTGTAATAATTTTTCACACAATTTATATATTGGTTGTCTAAAAGGTTCACCACCTGTAATAACAACCAAAAATACTGATTGTTTATTCTGGCTGTTCTTACTTAAATTTTGAGTCTGAATTATTATCTCATCAATAGATTTTTCTGAATAATCATCAAATTCAGTATCACAAAAACTACAGGCTAGATTACATCCACCTAATCTAATAAAAATCGCTGGCGTACCAGTATTATAGCCTTCAGCTTGTAAAGTTTTAAATATTTTTTTTACAAATAAGCTATCTCCACTCCCATTTAATACTGAAAGTTTTTGATTTCTACCAAACATATTATCTATCTTAATTTCAAAGAGGAAAGACCAATCAAAGCAAAAGCTATTGCTAAAATCCAAAATCTTGTAACCACCTTAGTTTCAGACCAACCTTTCTTTTCAAAATGATGATGAATTGGCGCCATTTTAAAAAATCTTTTACCATTAGTCACTTTAAAATAATATACTTGTATAATAACTGACAATGTTTCAATAACAAAGATACCACCTATTATGGCAAGTACAATTTCGTGTTTTGTAATAACACTAATAGTACCAATAACACCACCTAGAGATAAACTTCCAGTATCTCCCATAAAAACTTCAGCTGGCTTGCAATTATACCACAAAAATCCTAAACCACTACCTACCAAAGCAGAGCAGACAACAGCAAGTTCTCCAACATGTGGTACATAAATAATTTGCAAATAATTTGCATAGGTAAAATTACCTACAAGATAAGAAATAATAGCAAAAGCACTAGCTGCTATAGTCACGGTACCAATAGCTAACCCATCAAGACCATCTGTTAGATTTACTGCGTTAGAAGAGCCTATTATAACACACATTGCAAATGGAAAATAAAAATAACCAAGGTCAATTAAAAAAGTTTTGAAAAATGGTACAGCTAGTTCAGTTACATGAGAATGTAATGAGCAATATTTGATACTTGCAAAAGCAATTAAACTAACGGAAAATTGAAAAAATAGTTTTTTCTTTGCTGTAATACCACGATAGTTAAATTTACTAACTTTGGTATAATCATCTAAAAAACCAAGTAACCCAAACATTATTAAAACAAAAATAATTATCCAAACATAATGATTAGAAAGATCTGAAAATAATATTATGGAAAATAATGTAGCACTAATAATAATTATTCCACCCATTGTAGGTGTACCAGCTTTGGCAAAATGAGAATCTGGACCGTCTTCCCTAATTGGCTGACCTTTTTTTTGCAACATTTTTAACTTTGATATAATTCTTGGTCCTATTACAAAACTTATAAGCAAACTACTTAATATAGCAATTCCGCTTCTGAATGTAATATAAGTCATCAAATTGGCTAAATGCCAGTAATTTGCGTATGGCAAAAATATATTATAAAGCATTTTGAATTCCTAAAGTTTCTGCGACTTTTTCAAGATGAATACCCCTGGATCCTTTGATTAAAATAACCTCTCCACCTTCAACATGTTTATTAATATCACGAGCTAGCTCATCAGAATTTTTATATGTATAAACTGCAATAGTTTTTGGTATATCAGTGATAATCTTAGTTACAATCTCCCCTACTAAAAATAATTTTTTTGCACCTGATTTTACAATATGTGAAATAGCCGCATAATGAATCTTAACTTCATCCTTACCTAATTCATTCATATCACCTAATATCGCTATTTTTTTTGTATTTTGAAATTGGCGTAAATATTCAAGCGCTGCTTTCATAGATTCAGGGTTTGCATTATAGTAATCAGCAATGATATCATAATCTTTGTTATCTTTTTGCACTTTTACAACCAAACCTCTTCCAATCTTAGCTTTGAATTTAGAAAGAGATTTTGCAGCTTGATTTATATCAAGACCAAGGGTATGAATGACAGCAAAAACAGTTGCAAAATTAAATGCCATATGCATAGGTATAGCAGGCATAACAAATTCCAATTTCTTATTAAAGACATTATAAACTAACTTCACCATCTCTGAGTCTATAAGAGAATAAGATACAAATCGTACATTTGCGAATTGTGATTTACCAAAAGTTTTTATATTGCCAATACCAGCTATATCTATATTTTCCGTACATCTCTTATAAGTAGAAATATCACGATTTAATATCGCAACCCCAGAATTAATATCAAGCCCCTCAAAAATCTCTGATTTTGCATCAGCGATTTTTTCAATAGATTCAAAAAACTCCAAATGCCCTTGCGCTACAGAGGTAATCACAGCTATATCTGGCGTCACTTGTTTTGTTAAATGACTGATTTCTCCAGCTGCTCGCATTCCCATTTCCATTACAACGAATTTATCATCATCAGAAATCGAAGCTAGATTAATAAGCACACCAAGTTGATTATTAAAATTCGCCCTACTAACAAAAGTTTGTGCAAAAGACTCTAATGCCAAGCCTAACATTTCCTTAGTACTGGTTTTTCCTACACTACCTGTAATACCAATAAACTTAGCTTTCGAATTTTGTCTTTTATATTCGGCCAGATCTTGTAAAGCCTCAAAAGTATCATCTACTTTTATAATTTTATCACTAGGTACGTCTTTTACATCTTGACTAACAATTGCAAGTCCAGCACCCCTATGAAAAGCATCTGAAACAAACTCATGCCCATCTCTTGACCCACCTGTTAAAGCTATAAAAATATCACCCTTGCCAATATCTTTTGAGTTAAAATGAACCTTACCAAAATTCTCTTGAGATAAAATTTTAATATTTAATGCTTCGCTAATTTGCTTTGATTTCCAAATTATATTCATTATTTCTATTGTTTTATTGAAATTGTTTTTTTCAAAATTAGTAATTTTTTAGCTATTTCTATATCACTAAAAAAAGAGGTTTTATTACCTATTATCTGGTAATCCTCATGACCCTTACCAGCAATGAGTAATATATCATTTTTATTGAGTTTTGCTATAGCATTTTCTATCGCTTGCTCCCTACAATCTATTTCTTCGGCTCTAATTAGTCCTTTTAAAATATCAAGGCGAATTTTTTTTGGATCTTCGTTACGTGGATTATCATTTGTAACTACAGTATAATCAGCTAATTTGCAAGCTACTTTTCCCATTAATAATCTCTTTGACTGATCACGATCACCACCACAACCGAAGACTAAATATAATTTACCGTTTTTTGCTTTAATTTTTCGCAATTCTAATAACGACCTTTCTAAGGCATCATGTGTATGAGCATAATCAACAAATATTTGAAAATCATCTTCAATATCACCTATTCTTTGCAATCTACCAGTTACAGCATTAACATGTTGTAACTTTTCTATTACCAGATCAAAATCCACACCAAGATTTGCCACTATTCTTGCAGAGATAAGAAGATTTGTTGCTTGAAAAGATCCGATTATACTAGTGTTAAAATGATGATTTTTGCCATTATACTCAAAATAAACCTCAGTACCAACAAGAGAGGTTTTTATGTTTTTTATTTTAATATCACCGGTTTTACCAACTAAAAAATATCGTATTCTTTTTTCTTCTAAAAATCCTTTAATTATATCAGAATATGGAGGAAAATCTAATATCTCCGAATTAATCACTACCTCCCCACCTTCTTCTAAATTATTTACAAAAAGCTGCAATTTAGCTTTTAAATAAGATTCCATATTATTGTGATAATCTAGATGATCTTGCGAAAAGCTAGTAAAACCAGCTGTTTTTACTTTTACATCACCTAGCCTACCTTGAAAAATACCATGACTAGAAGCTTCAAAAGCAAAATTATCTATTCCCATCTCTTTTACTTCATTGAGTATTTTTCTAAAAGTCATAGGGTCTGGAGTAGTGAGTAAGTTTGGCAAACTCGCTAAAAAATCATTATTTATTTTTATTGTAGATTCGAGACCTAAAGTCCCTAAACTTGCAGAATCTAATCCAAGTATATTTAATATTTGATAAATATAAGCAACTACGGAGCTTTTACCGTTAGTACCAGTAACTGCAATCAGATTTTTTGGCAATTTTGGATATAAAACCCCAGAAGCAATCGCAAAAGCTAATCTTATATTCGGAAGATAAAAAACTTTCTCCGATTCTTGTTTTAAATCATCTGAAAAAACAATTGCTCCTTTTGTTAAAGCTTCAGTAATAAAAAAATTACCATCAAAATCTCTACCTTTAATAGCAAAGAATGCATAAGCTGCTTTAACATTTCTAGAGTCACAAGAAATATTCTTAATATTATATTTTCTAAACAAAGAAGTTATTTTAGCTTGCATTATATTTTTAAGTTTTTCCATCAATTATATAATCAATATCCGTTAATTCTTGAACATCCGAATCAGTCTCGTCAAGTTTATTCATACCATAAAGAACAGCTATTCGCTCAAGCACGGTCCCAACTGTTGGAGCGGCAGTCCACCCTCCTCCTGCAAAATTATAAGTTTCCTTAATTCCTTGAGGCTCGTCAAATATTATATATATAATGTATTTAGGATTAGTTGCTGGCATAATACCAAAAAACGATGATATTCTTTTATCTTTATAATATTTTCCGCCAATTACTTTTTCCGCTGTTCCTGTTTTTCCTCCTACGTAATAACCATTAACTTCTGCCTTTTTACCCGTACCTTCTTTAACAACTAACCTCATAAGTTGTCGCATATATTTAGAAGTAGTTTCTTTGAAAATTTTCTCACCTACAATCGGTGTATTTTCTTTCCTTTTTAATAAGGTCAATGGATACATGAAACCACCATTCACAAGTGGCATCATTGCCTGAATAAAATGTGCAGGACTTTCTGAAATAGCATAACCATAAGACATTGTTACTAAACTTAAATCACTCCATCTTGAATAAGGAGGAAAAAGAGGTCTTGCCCGCTCTGGTAATTCAATTTCAATCTTTTCCAATAATTTCAACTTTTTTAAATAGTTGCGTAGGTTATTTTTACCAATTTCAAGCATTATTTGACTAACTCCTATATTACTAGAATGCAAGAATATTTGTCCTATACTGTGCCATCCTTTAACAGGGTGATAGTCTTTTACTTTAAATTTACCTACTTTCATATAGCTTAAATCATAAGCATCATTCATATTAACAATGCCAGTATCAAGACCAATAGCCAAGGTCAGAGCTTTCATCCCTGAACCCATTTCATATACTCCTTGGGTTACCATATTAAACAATTGATCACCTAAAGCATTACCTGGATAATGAGGATCAAAATCTGGTTTACTAACCATGGCAATTATCTCGCCATTATTTGGATCAACCACAATACCAGCAGCTCCTTTAGCGTTAAATTTCTTAAGTGTTTTATCAATTTCTTCAGCTAATATATTTTGCACTCTAACATCTATTGATAATTGTAGATTAGAATTATCAGAATAATTATCTTCATCTTGAGTAGTTAACATTTTATCAAAAAACTTTTCTATCCCAGCTAATCCTTCCATGTCACGACCAACATATCCAACAACATGAGATAATAAATTACCGTAAGTATAAATTCTTTTTTGTTCTCTCTCAAATTCAAGCCCCGGGATACCAAGATTGTAAATATCTTCTTGTTGTTTTGGTGAAATATCACGTTTTATCCAAACAAAGTTTTTATCAATATTTAATAATTCTAAAATTTTCCTCTTCTCTAATTCCGGAAATACTCGCACTAATTTTTGTGCTAAAATCTCTGAATCAACAATTTTTTTAGGTTTGGCATATAATGATGCAATAGGCAAATTCACTGCTAATAAATTACCATATCTATCAACAATATCCCGCCTGAACATATCATCTCGACCAAGAAATTTGTTGGTTGTAATTAAATCTACACTTGCAACAAAAATTAATTTTATGGATAAAACACTAAAAACTAATAAGAATCCTACAATAACTAAAACTAGCCTAATTTTGATTGTATTTTCAGACAGATCCCAAATAAATACTTGTTTGAATATATTTTGATTCAGCTTGATGCGATCATTTAGTATTTTAGGTGATAAAGTCAGGTTTCTACAACTCCGTTTAACTTTTTTTACACTGTAATGCTTTACTTTTAATAGAAATATTCTAAAAACCAAAATGCAAAAAATTAAATACCGAGCTAGTTTCAGTATTTTTTTTCTAAAAAAAGAAATAGAAGGTCTTGAACCATCCATAATATTAACAATGTATCTTAATAAATAATGAAAGTTAGATAATACATACAAGAATCGTTAAATCAAACCAAGAAATTCGATTTTTCATCACTATCTATATTTAAATTTCAACAAATTATTCTATAATAATTAGAAGGATGGAAAATATTAGTAACAGTTAATTACTAACTATTACCCAAAGAAGAGATTTTAAGTTTTTTATTTGGAGGAATAAAAAAACTATCTTTATCATTTGCAAGATTTGGATTATTTTGCTCCATAATACCAACATAATAATCACCGTTCTTCATCAAACTTACAATGGACCAACCAGATTCCATATCTTGTTTTATATTTTCTAGATCTGAGGTTTTATTAGTAAATGCGACAAGCTTTTGCAATGGTTTCTTGTGTGACATAAAAATATCTATTTCGTTAATAGTTTAATTTTTTCAAAACTTATTAAATGTATTGTTATCATTATTATTGTAAATTAATAATATTAAAAAAGCAAATAAAATAATCTATAGGATTTATTAACGTGTTATGTTGATATTAAGAAATACAAGATGACCCTTCTTAATTAAAGATCCAAAAATATTTATCATACTCATCAGTATTTATCATACTCATCAACGTTGGTACTATTGACAACATATTGTCGGTACATTATGTTCAGAATTTCATTTATTTTAAAAAATGTATGATTGAATTTAGAAAAAATAAAGCAAAGTTAAATAATTCCCAATATCTAAAATGCTACGAACAAATGTTGCTCATTCGTCGTTTTGAAGAAAAATGTGGTCAATTTTATGGTATGGGATTAATAGGAGGGTTTTGTCATTTATATATTGGACAAGAAGCTGTAATAGTAGGTTTTGAATTTGCAAAACACAAAGGTGATAGCATGATTACTAGTTATCGTGACCATGCCCATATAATAATGTCTGGTATTGATCCAAAATTTGTTATGGCGGAGCTTACCGGAAGAGCTTCTGGCTGTTCTAAAGGCAAAGGTGGGTCGATGCATATGTTTGATATTCCAGGGAAATTTTACGGTGGTCATGGTATTGTTGGCGCTCAGGTCCCAATTGGAACCGGTCTTGCTTTTGCTGAAAAATATAATGATACAAAAAATATTTGCTATACTTTTTTAGGTGATGGGGCGGTAAACCAAGGACAAGTATACGAGGCTTTTAATATGGCAAGTTTATGGGAATTGCCTGTTGTTTATATAATTGAGAATAACGAATATTCAATGGGCACTTCTGTAAAAAGATCTACTTCCATGACTGAATTATATAAAAAAGGTGAATCATTTAATATTCCTGGTATACAGGCAAATGGTATGGATGTTGAAGATGTTTATAACGCAGCTCTGTTTGCATCTGAGCACGCAAGATCTGGTAAAGGACCAATTATTGTGGAAGTAAAAACATATAGATTCCGAGGGCATTCAATGTCTGATCCTGCAAAATACAGAACAAAAGAAGAGGTCGAGCAATATAAAGATCTTGATCCATTAAACGAAGTCAGAAATATTATCATAAATAATAAATACGCTACTGAAGATGAATTAAAGTCTATAGAAAAAAAGATAAAGGCAAAAATATCAGAAGTAGAAGAATTTGCAACTTCAGAACCCTTGCCTAGTTCAAGCGAGTTGTTTACAGATATATATAAATAATTTTTTAGGTACATATATGCCAGAAATAACGGTTAGAGAAGCTCTGCAATCTGCAATGAAAGAAGAAATGCATAGAGATGAAAAAATATTCATCCTAGGCGAAGAAGTAGCTGAATATCAAGGAGCTTACAAAGTAACTCAAGGCTTACTTCAGGAATTTGGCAATAAGAGGGTAATTGACACACCTATTACTGAACATGGTTTTGCTGGTCTTGCTGTGGGGGCCGCATTCGGAGGACTTCGTCCAATAGTTGAATTTATGACTTTTAATTTTGCTATGCAAGCTTTTGATCAAATAGTTAATTCTGCAGCTAAAACCAATTATATGTCTGGTGGACAGCTTGGATGTCCTATAGTTTTTAGAGGGCCAAACGGAGCAGCTTCTCGTGTTGGTGCTCAGCATAGCCAAAACTTTGCTGCTATATATTCACATATACCTGGGTTAAAAGTTGTTGCCCCTTATAGCGCAGAAGATGCTAAAGGTTTGTTAATAAGCGCAATTCGAGATAATAATCCTGTAATTTTTTTAGAAAATGAGATATTATACGGGAAAAGTTTTGAAGTTCCGGATATTGTAAGCCCGATAGAAATTGGTAAAGCTAGAATAGTTCAAGAAGGCTCTGATATAACAATAATAGCTTTCTCTCTCCAAGTTGGTATGGCAATTGAAGCAGCTCAGATTTTAGCAAAAGAAAATATAACCGCTGAAATCATAGATTTAAGAACGATAAAACCGCTAGATGAAGAAACTATTTTAGCATCAGTTCGCAAAACAAATCGTTTAGTTTTTGTTGAAGAAGGTTGGTTTTTTTCTGGAATTGGAGCAACTATTAGCGCAATTGTTACAAGAGAAGCATTTGATTATTTAGATGCAGCTCCTGAGATTGTTTCTGGTAAAGATGTTCCTTTGCCTTATGCAGAAAATCTTGAAAAATTGTCTTTACCTACTGTTGATGATATAGTGATAGCCGCAAAAAGAGCTTGTTATAAATAGCTAAAATTTATTAGATTCTTAGGAGTTTTGTAATTTGTGGAATTAAATAGTATATAGTAAAATAGGTTGATATAAATGCCAATAAAAATTTTGATGCCAGCATTGTCTCCGACAATGACAGAAGGAAATCTTACTAAATGGTTAAAAAAACAAGGAGATAAAGTATCTGCTGGTGAAGTAATAGCAGAAATTGAAACCGACAAAGCCACCATGGAAGTCGAAGCAGTTGATGAAGGAATCCTAGCAAAAATTCTTGTGCCAGAAGGAACAGAAGGAGTAATAGTGAACTCTTTGATAGCTGTTTTAATTGAAGAAGATGAAAAAGATGCTGATATAGATGCATTTATATTAAAAAATCAGCCTTCATCTGCTAGTGATATTACTTCCAAAACTACAATTATTACAGAAACTGCAGTTTCGCCTAATTTGTCAAATCACAAAGAAAATATTCCAGAAATAAAAACTAGAATTTTTGCTTCACCATTAGCAAAAAGAATTGCCTCCATAGAAGGTATATCATTATCTGATATTATTGGTTCTGGACCAAGATCTAGGATAGTTAAGTCAGATGTTTTAGCTTTTGAAAAAAATAGCAAAAGTAGCCCAAGAAGAAATAATGAAGAATATATTCTAGTTCCAAACAATAATATGCGTAAAGTCATAGCTAAAAGATTGATGGAATCTAAGCTGACAGTACCACATTTTTACCTTTCTATAGAATGTGTTATGGATGATGCTCTTAAGCTACGCGAGCAAATAAATATTAATTTTGCTGATGACAAAAATAAAAAATTATCAGTTAATGACTTTATTATTCTTGCTACCGCAAAAGCTTTAAAAGATGTGCCACAAGCTAATGCTAGCTGGACTGACAGCGCTATCATGATGTACAATAATATTGATATTTCCATAGCTGTTGCAATTGATGGTGGGCTTATTACTCCAATCATTAAAAATGCAGATCAAAAGAATATACATAATATTTCTTCTGAAATGAAGGATTTAGCAAAAAGAGCTAAAGAGAATGCTCTTTCTCCCAATGAGTTCCAAGGAGGTGGTTTTAGTATTTCTAATTTAGGAATGTATGGAATTAAAAATTTTAGTGCTATTATCAACCCTCCACAAGGTTGTATTATGGCTGTAGGTGCAAGTTCAAAACGCCCTGTAGTCATTAATGATAAACTTGAGATCAAAACTATTATGGATGTTACTATTTCTTGCGACCATAGAGTAGTAGATGGAGCAGTAGGAGCACATTTTTTAAATGCGTTTAAAAAATATATAGAAGCACCAATTCTAATGTTTATTTAGTAAAACAAACTTTTCAGAAAAATAGAGTAGTACAAATATATGGAAAAATTTGATGTAATAGTTATAGGCGGTGGTCCTGGTGGATATGTTGCAGCAATTAGAGCTGCGAGCCTCGGTCTAAAAGTAGCGTTAGTAGAAAAAGAGCATCTTGGCGGCATTTGCCTCAATTGGGGATGTATACCTACTAAATCATTACTAAAATCAGCTGAGCTATTAGAAAAAATTAATCATGCAGATGAATTTGGTATTAATGTTGTAAAAGCTAGTTTTGACATTGAGAAGATAGTAGCGCGTTCACGTAACGTTTCATCTAAATTAGTTGGCGGTATTAAAAGCTTACTTAAGAAAAATAAAGTCACGGTTTTTGAAGGAGTCGCTAAAATCATTAATCCTAAATTAGTTTCAGTGGTAATTAACGAACAAACCACTTCTCTTGAGGCAAAAAATATTATTATTGCAACAGGTGCTAGAGCTAGAGTAATTAAAGGATTCGAACCAAATGGTACAAATATTTGGACATATAAAGAAGCTTTAACACCAAAATCAGTGCCAAAATCAATGATTATTGTTGGCTCAGGTGCTATTGGTATTGAATTTGCCTCTTTTTATAATGCTCTCGGAGTAAAGGTAACAGTTTTAGAAGCTGCACCAAGAATCTTACAAGCTGAAGATGCCGAAATATCAAACATAGCAAAAAAGGCTTTTGACGGTAAAGGAATAGTATTTCACACTGGGGTTAAACTAAATAATCATGAACTCAAAGAAAATGAAGTTTTACTTAATTTCACATGCAATGAAAAAGAACTTTCTTTAAATGCAGAAATAGTATTAATGGCAGTTGGAGTGGTGGCAAATAGTGAGAACATAGGACTAGAAAATACTAAAATCAAACTTAATAACAGTCATATAGTTACTAATGGTTTTGCTCAAACAGAAGAAACTAATATTTATGCAATAGGGGATGTTGCATCTGCGCCATGGCTTGCTCATAAAGCAAGCCATGAAGGTATTATAGCTGCAGAGCATATAGCAGGTAAAAATCCTCATCAAATACATAGATTAAACATCCCTGGTTGCACTTATTCTTCTCCTCAGATAGCAAGCGTTGGATTGACCGAGGAAGCAGCTATTGCCGCAGGATATAAAATTAAAATAGGACGTTTCCCATTTTATGCTAATGGAAAAGCGCTTATTTTAGGTGATAGCGATGGTCTGATAAAAACTATTTTTGATGATAAAACAGGAGAATTATTGGGAGCTCATATGATTGGCAGTGATGTAACGGAATTAATTCATGGTTACGTAATAGCTAAGTCTATGGAATCTACAGAACTAGAATTGATGGAAACAATTTTCCCCCACCCTACTCTTTCTGAAATGTTACATGAATCTGTTTTACAAGCATATAATAAAGCAATTCATATATAATTTGATATTTATAATTGGTGTGCCATGAAAAAAGATTTGCAATTACTACAAATTTTAAATGCTCGTATTCTGCACGATCTTGCTGGTACTATCGGTGTTGTTGATAATAGTTTAAGCTTAATTGGTACAAGTACTAAAGATATCAGTAAAAAGGCGCAATCCTTGGCAATAGAAGAATCTGCTAATCTAGCAAAAAAACTTAATATATTTCGTTTAGCTTATAGTTCTGCGGATTTAGGTGAGGAAACTAGCATTATTTACTTAATGAAACTACTGAAAGATTTTTTATCAATAAGTAAACAACTCAAGCTAGAGTTAGAGTTCAAACCTGGAATGATATTTCTAGATAGCTTTGTAGCAAAAATTGCGATTTGTTTAGTTATGATAGCTAGTGAAAAGATGCATTTTAATGGCAAAATATCTTTCGCTTGCAGCAATGATAAGGATAATATTTTTGTTAAAATAATCTGTGATGCTACTAAAAATTTGGTAACAGACGATAATAGTCTAAAGATATTAACTAATGAAGAATATCCTCAAATAGATATAAAAAACTGTCGTGAGTGTTATGTAAATAATTTATGCGAAAGTGTTGGATATAAAATTATTGCTCATACAAAAGACAAAAATCTAGAATATAATCTTATGAAAATGTGATATTAAAAGATAAAGGGGTCAAATTATATGAGCATATTATATAGAAAAGAATCTGATTCAATAGGAGAAATAGAAGTTGACGAAAATTTCTATTGGGGTTCACAAACACAAAGATCTATTAATAATTTTAAAATTGCTGATCAAAAAATGCCGAAAGAAGTCATAAAGGCCTTAGCAATTTTAAAGCGTTCTGCAGCTATTGTAAACTCAAAAATTGGCGTATTAGAACTTAAAATATCAAATGAAATAGTAAGTGCTGCGGATAGAGTAATTAATGGTGAATTTAGCAATAATTTTCCTTTAGTAGTTTGGCAAACTGGCTCTGGCACTCAAACCAATATGAATATGAACGAGGTTCTTGCTTCCATTGCAAATGAAAAATTAACTGGTAAAAAAGGTGGGAAATCACCAGTTCACCCAAACGATCATGTCAATATGGGGCAGTCGTCAAATGATTCTTTTCCAACAGCTA
>CAMCXV010000010.1 GCA_945883665.1 Rickettsia typhi
AGTTTTCAAAAAGAACTTGTCCCATAGTTGTAATACCAACAATAGGTGTATGCGCCTCATGTTGTAAATTACGTAAGAACTCATTTTTAACCTCAACTGATTTTTTTAATTCCTCATCTATATCATGTACTTGTTCACTAAGATGATCAACTCTTTGTTCGTTTAGTTCTTGCATTTCTTGCTTTGGTTTTAAAAAAAGTACTAATGAACTAATAGTCAATAAAACCAAATATATAATTTTAAATTGCGATGATGTTGAGTCGTAATCCATGAAATTTAAATCAATATAACGACTATATAAAATAGATGTTAATGCTATTCCAGCAATAATATTAAACAAAGCCCATTGCCATCTAGTTAATGATATTATGATAATAATATTCATCATAAATACTATCAACTGAATCTCTGCAAAATTACTAACTAGCACCATAAGAAAACTAAAACATATTAAAATAGAAAACATAATTAAATTCCAAATTACTGCTATAAATTTAGTATTTTTCCATTGTTGCAACCATAATGGGTAGCTTATTAAAGCACTTGAACTACATAAAGTTAAAGGATATAAAACGTTTATTAAGAATCCATATTTATTATGCAACTGCATCGATAAATTATTTACACTACTAAAAGTAACAACCATTACAAATAATCCTAATATTGAGATAAGACCTTCGCTATTTGGATAATTACTCTTACATACTGAAAGAATATTAAATTCTTTTATATTCTGGATTATTTTTTTAAATTTCTTTTTTCTTTCTGCTCGAATAGCAATTAATTCTCTTTTATCTTTTATTCCGACCCAGCCACCAGATTGTTTAAGTAAATAATGGCTACTTATTAAAATAATAAGATTGGCTAACATCCCTACTGGCACACTATTTATAAAAGTTATTTTTAATAAATAATCCCAAATTAAAACCGTAATTATTCCAGCAATCATACCTAAAATTACTGATTTTTCAGTGCTTCTAAAACCGAAAAGAGCCATTATAAATGGTACACTAACAATAGGCATATAAAAAGAATAAGATAAAATAAGTAACTCAATTATATTAGAATCAATTAATGAAAATATTACCGAGAATACTCCAATTAACAAAGACATAACGCGAGCTAATAGTAATTCGTCTTTAACTATTTTTATTCCTAATGGTTTACAAAAATCATGTACTATAATTACCGAAGTAGAGTTAATATAAGAATCAGCTGTAGACATAATCATTGCCATAATACCAGCTAGTATCAAGCCTCTTGTGCCAACACTAGCATAATCATAAATAATATGCTTTATTACATCATCTGGTTTTATGTTTGGATTAAGAGATAAGACTAGAATACTAATCCAACTAATTATTAACAACAAACAGAAACAAACAACTGCAGAAATCATGAAAGAATTATGAACTTGTTTGATATTTTTAGCCATAGCAATTCTTTGAAAAATTGCTGGATTAAAAGCTGGAATCGCAAAACAGAACAGTAATGATAGATAATGTAATTGATTAGGTTGAGAAAAATCAAAAACATTTTTATAGTCAAATAAATCATTCTTGGTTAGTACATCAACTATACTACTAGTATTCTCAATACTTTGCAAAAGTATGTAAGCAATTAATGGTATTACGACACTAAATGTAAAAAACTGTATAACATCTGTAAATGTCACTGACTTGATACCTCCTAAAGAAGAATATACAGTGATGATAAACCCCGCTGATAAAATTCCATAAATAGAAGGAAGACCAAGAGCATATTCAAAAGTTAATCCAGCTATTTTCAACTGAACTGCTATCATACCACCTATACCTATAAAACCAGATATAGCGGTTATCACTCTAACTTTTTTACCGTACAAACTACCCATAGCATCGGCTATTGATACTTTACCTAAAAATTCCCCCATACGTGGCGCAAAAAATAAACCTACTATTAAAATGCACACAATATCACCCATAGCTGCTATCAAATAAACAAATCCACCTCTATAAATTTCAGCTGCATTTGAAAAAAAGAACTCACCACTAATCCAAGTAGCTACAATAGTAGCGGAAATAGTAGCTGTAGAAAAATTTCTATTACCTACGGCGTACTCTTTTATTGTTTTGATACCACGACTTGAGAATAAGCCTAGTAATATATTAACCACTAAAAAAATAATAAAAATAATGCTATCTATATTGTATGACATTTTATTCTCTACTCAATGTAATTTGATCAACTTTAAGTTAAATAAAATTTTACAACAAATCAATAGATAAATTTAAAAAAATAAAATGACCAATATATTTCAACAAATAATAAATAGATTAGAAAAAGGATCAAACAACAAAGCCTTTAAAACTTTTGTTTGTATATGGTGCGCCCTAGAGGATTCGAACCTCTGACCTACGGATTAGAAATCCGTTGCTCTATCCAGCTGAGCTAAGGGCGCAGAAAAATTTCTTAAGATTAAGAGGGGTTATATCAGTAATCACAACAAAATTCAAGTATTTATAACGCGAATTATGTTGGATTATCTAAACTAAATAATTGTTTATTATCATCATAAGAAAATATTTCAGCATATCTACCTGCTATTATCATAGAATTTAAAGCTATTTTTGCTTGATTATACGATAATTGGTCTTCAAGATGAGTTTGAAAACGAAGTCTTGGTGCTTTATTACCGGGTCTTTCATTGAGAACTTTTAATATATAAGAAGCAAGTGGGACATTTTTAAGAAGATACTTAGCAAAAATTATTTTACGCTCTTTTAATTCTGCTTCGGCAAATTGTTTACCCGATTTTGTTAATTTAATATTGCCATCATCAACTGTTGCAAAATTTAATATAGATAGCGCTTCAGATATATGAATCACATCAAAGGTTTTTATATGCAATATTTTAACAAGATCCGCTAAATTACCAGAATCATTATAAGGTGGCATGATAAGAGCTTCTGCAATAGCTGCAAGCTGATTTGGAGAACTATATATTAAGCGCCTAGTTATTTCGCTTTCTTTTGTTTTGTTAATTTTATCTTTAAAAATTTGTTTACCAGCTTCCGACATTTTACTATATATTTTGTCAACCAGCGAATGAAATTCTTCTGTCTGAGAATATCTTGGTCTAGCTAAGTTAATCTTTAATTCAGATACTAAGCGCCCTGGATTTGATGCTAAAATTAAAACACGATCCGCCATCATAACTGCTTCTTCAATACTGTGAGTCACTATTATCACAGCTTTTAAACCAGTTTTTTTAGCAACCCAAAGATCCAAGAAATCATTTTTCAAACTATTGGAAGTGAGTATGTCCAGTGCTGAAAATGGCTCATCCATCAATATTACTTTTGGGTTTACAACTAAAGCTCTAGCAAAACCTACTCTCTGTTTCATGCCACCTGATAATTCTCTAGGCATTGCAGATTCAAATCCATCAAGACCTATTAAATCTATAGCCTCAAGTGCTTTTTTTCTTCTTTCAGCAGCTGGAATATTCATAGCCTCTAAACCAAGTTCTACATTTTCAAGAACTGTCAACCAAGGAAAAAGAGCAAAGCTTTGAAAAATCATACTAATGTCAAAAGTTTTGTCATTTGCTTCATGATTAAAATTTACT
Source organism: Rickettsia typhi (assembly GCA_945883665.1). GTDB lineage: Bacteria > Pseudomonadota > Alphaproteobacteria > Rickettsiales > Rickettsiaceae > Megaera > Megaera typhi_B. The sequence goes on from CAMCXV010000010.1 coordinate 3,611, forward strand.
TTACCTCGAGAGGGATTTATTAACTTGGCAATAATCCTAAGCAATGTTGATTTTCCACAGCCAGATTTTCCAACTATTGCTAATATCTCACCATCTTTAACATTAAAATTGATTTGATCTAAGATTTTTTGATTCTGACCATCATCTTTTGCAAAACTTTGTGTAACTGATAATAGTTCAATTAAATTGTTATTCATAAATTTCCAAAAACTAATTAAAATTTGTATTTTTTTGCAGAGAAATTATATATTGGTTGCCAAAAAAAATGGTTAACTAATGCTACACATAAGGACATCACTCCTATTCCTAAAATTATTCTATGAAAATCAGCTTCTACAGTCATTTGAGATATATAACTGCCAATACCTCTCAAGATTATTTTTTTATCACCCCAAGTCACAACTTCTGAAACTATACTCGCATTCCAAGCTCCCCCAGAAGCAGTAATTGCTCCTGTAACAAAATAAGGAATAACTCCTGGTAACATAACTTTTCGCCACCAAAGCAATCCTTTTATATTAAAATTTTTGGACGCTTCTTTAAGTTCTGTAGGAAAAGAAGCTGCGCCAGCTATTACATTAAATAAAATATACCACTGAGCTCCTATAATCATCAAAGGACTGAGCCAAATATTAGGATTAAGATTGTACTTAGTTATAATAATTACTGCGATTGGAAAAAATAAATTTACAGGGAAAGCTGCAAGAAATTGAGTGATCGGCTGCATAATCGCAGCAAGCTTTGGTCTCAAACCAATATATATACCAATCGGCACCCAGAAAATAGATGCAATAATTACTAAACTAAAGACTCTAAACATGGTAATTAAAACTAGCTGAAATACTTCGAATATCTCATTAATTTTTATTTCATTATGCAAAAAACTAAATAAACTATAACTTAATAAAATTGATAAACTAAAAATAACTATATACCATAAATATTTACCAGTAATAGTAGCACTAGAATAGTCTTGTTTTAGCTCAAAGTTTTTATTATTACTTACATGACCAAATAATGGAAAATATACTATAAATCTACCAAGATAAATTATTGGTAAAAATAATTTATCTATAAAAAAGCTTCGACGAAATAGATTTAAAACCCAAGATTTTGGTGGATTACCATCCGATGTTAGCTCGTATCGAAACTTATCAGACCAAGCAACAAGAGCTCTTAAAATTAATTGATCATAAATGATGATTATTAATATCATGGCAATTATAGCATATATAATGGATGGGATATTTTCTTGACCAAGAGCTAAAGAGATATATGCCCCAATTCCTGGTAAAATGATTTTATTGCTACCAACATTAATAACTTCAGCAGCAACAACAAAAAACCACCCACCAGACATTGAAACTATAACATTTCCAACTAAAGATGGCATTCCAAAAGGCACTTCCACCCGCCAAAACCTTTGCCATTTTGACATCTTAAATATAAAACTCGCCTCTATTAATTCTTTTGGAACAGTTTTTAAAGATTGATAAAAACTAAAAGTAAGATTCCATACTTGAGAAGTAAAAATAGCAAAAATTGCGGCACATTCAGCTCCCATAACACTATTAGGAAATAACAACAAAAACCCCGTAACTGTAAATGAAATATAGCCAAGAATTGGCACTGATTGCAAAATGTCAAGCAAAGGTACTAAAATTTCTTCTGCGCGCTGATTTTTTGCAGCAATAGTAGCATATATTACAGAAAAAATAAGAGAAAAAACCATTGCAATAAACATTCGAATAGTAGTACGTATGCCATATTCAAACAAATTCATCGGATCTAAAGAAATTTGTTTAAACTTTAACACACTTAATGGAGCAGTCATTTCTTTAAAACTTACTACAATCAATATTAGTGCAGAAATTACAATTAAAAAAGCCAAAATATTGAACAAAAAACTTTTGCTACTATTTCTATCTTTATAATTAAAACGCCCAACACCAAAACGCGCTGGCATATATATTAATTTCATAACTAGCAAAACTTATTACTTAATTTTCTAATAATACATTAAAAATTTTTGAACTAACAGAAAATTACAAAAACTTATATATAAAATAAATCTAGAACTAAGTTTTGCTGTTTAAGATCAATTATTTAAGAATAAATAATTGTGCCAATAATTACTAGTATTGCACCTGTTATACCAAGAATTTCAGCTATTATTATTACCTTATTTTTTGTTACGATTCCATATATCACCCAATGTATTAATAATATCAAACAAATTATATAAGCCATTAGAGAAATATCTTCGGCTGATTGAGTGGTAAATATTTTCCATGCTTGTATGTAGTGGGTGGATTGACCAAGATTAAATATACATGACATATACAGGTTAAATAAGCGCCTTTTATTAGACATTTTTACTTAACCTATTTATTTGATGATTTTATGAACATTATCCCCAAGGATTCTAAAAAGTGAATCATATTTCTTTGTCTAAATAACTAAAAAATATACAAACCTATATAAAAAGCCAGCTATTTCAATATTTTCTTCTACGATACAATAATATTTAGAAAAAAATGATTTATCTTGTATATTTAATCCAGTACAACGTAAAATATTTGAGACTTAATTGGTTTTGACGATAATTTGTAATATTTTTTTGCCCATTTTGTCAACACAATCATTATAATCGTCATTAGGTATTATTGTAATAATTTCAGCAAATAGTACAAGAACTAAAGTATGATTTTTTTACCGGTTTATTTGCTGATTGATTTGTTGACTCGATTTCTGGTTGATTTATTTGCTGGACTACATCTTCATTATCATCATTCAAATCAACTAATGATGATGAATCTTCCTCACCACTACCAAACTCCTCACTATCTGCAGTTGAAACTTCATAGTCATCATTCAAATCAACTAATGATGATGAAGGCGAATCACTTCCCAAACACTCATCATCATCTATAGACAAAACCTGATCTTCATCCAATTCATTCAAATTAACTAATGTGTTTTCTACAAAAAGATTTGGTTCTTGAGCATATTGTTTATTAAATTTAAGCAATGGTTTAATTAAACTTTGAGATGGCAAAGATTTATTATAATATAATTCTCCGCCTATTACTTGGATCAAATGTTTACTAGAATTACCAATATGATTTTTATCATATAAATTTTTTAAAACTCCCTTAGGGTCAGAAATTTGAACAGGTTTGTTTCTAGAAATTAACTGGAGTTTATATCCATTATCTTTTTCAACTATTTTTGCTTTTATTCCCGTTGTACTTGAATTTTTGTTAATTTGTTGCGAGAGAGATTCTAAAGTTGCTCCTTTTTTTACTACTATTTCCTTTCCGTTTAAGGTGAATTTCCCTGGTTTCATTCCAAAAGAATTTCGGTCTTGGCAGTCTGAATCAACAATATTAAGGGTTTTAGATGAATAAACAGCAGATCTAACAGATGATATAACAGACATAAGTAGTTAACTCAAAATAAGAAATTTATTAATACATTTTAATGATATTGTATAAATTATTTACAATTATTTAGTCAATATATAATTTAATTTTACTTAACTTAAATTACATGTTTTTTATTTTGCAAAATTTTTATCAATGAAGTTTAGGTAATGAAAAAAAATCTTCGCCCATGGTGAAAATCACTCAAAAATCTTGAGGAAGATTGAATAACTGAGATATTAAAGTACAAAATAATATATTTGTTATAATAATATTATTTTGTACTTGATATTTTTTATCTATTTTGTATCTTAATAAATAATGTCGAATAACATAGATATAAAACTTTGATAATATTATTCATGTGTATTCTTACAACATGTATAGGTTAATTTGTTTTTCTGTTTTAAAAAGGTATATATTAAGCGGGTGTAGCTCAGGGGTAGAGCGCTACCTTGCCAAGGTCGAAGTCGAGGGTTCGAATCCCTTCACCCGCTCCATATATTCCTCGTTTTATTTAAACACTAATTTCAAGGTATGTCTTTATGGCAAAATATAATTTAGTTTCTGCTTTCGCTCTTATTATTTACCCACTCATTCTTATTGCACTCGGTTTAAACTATGTTTTTGATTATCAATTTGGTTTATTTGAGGGATTACTCTTTATTTGCGGTTATTACGTTGCAAATATTACAGTGGGCCTTGGCTTACATAGATTATGGTCTCACGATTCTTATAAAATAAATAAATATGTAGAGTTTGTTTTAGTAATTTTATCAGCTGGAACCCTACAAGGTCCCGCCCTTTCATGGGCATCTAATCACTTTAAACATCATACACATACTGATACTGATTTAGACCCTCATTCACCTCTAAAATATCAAAGTAAAATAAGAGGTTTTTGGTGGTCTCACATGGGATGGATGCTTGAGGGAGAAGGTAGTTGGAAGTCAATAAGCAAAGTGACTATGGTTAAACTTGGTAGAAACAAACTACTAAGATGGCAATTAAAATACTACTGGGAGCTTGCTATAATTATGAATCTTTTTGTTCCAGCTATTGTTGGATTTGCCATTGGTAATAGTTTACAATCTGCTTACGCTGGATTCTTATTTATTGGTCTTGGTCGCGCTTTGCAACAACAGATCACTTTTTTTGTGAATTCCCTTTGTCATTTTGCTGGAACAAAAAAATATGTTAAGAGCACTTCTGGTGATATTTGGTGGCTTGCTTTACTTTTATTAGGAGAAAATTATCACAATTACCATCATGCTTTTCCTTCTGATTATAGAAATGGCGCTAAATGGTATCATTTTGATGCGCATAAATGGATTATATATTTGATGAGCCTTTGTGGTCTTGCTTGGAACTTAAACAGAACTCCTAAAATTAGAATTGAAGCTAAAATGTCACAAACAATCGAGCAATATGCTAGTTTGCGTAGGGAGAAACTTGAATTAATGAACATTAAAATAGCTGAACTCGCTTTAGTTATGCAAGATGGATTGAAAGAAGTGGAAAACAACAATCTAAGAAAAAGATTCTCATACTCTTTGAGTAAGTTACAAATTAATCTAAACAAACTGACTCAGAGATTAAATCAGCAATTAAAAAACCTTGAAAATTCTTCTGAAAATATAGTCAATATTATCAGCAAAGAGATGAAGAAAATAGAAAATTCTTGGCAAAAACTCTATTTAGAACTTGAGTCACAAAAATTATTGATTCAATAAGATGATTTTTTTGTTTTGCTTAGGTAAAATAAGCTTTTGCTGGAACAAAAAAATATGTTAAGAGCACTTCTGGAAGTAATAAAACAAACTGTGGTGATAATGATTCACAAATTTTAAATCTAAGATTTGTGAATCATTATTTGTCAAAAATATCTACATATCTAAATTATTTAAAAATAGTGTATAAAATAAACTCTTGTTAGTTTCAACAGAATATATTTTGTAACAAATAAATCATTTATTTTCGATAAAATGGCTTAAAAAGCATGACAAGTGATAAAATTTTAAATGTTTTATTTTTATTGATATTGTTAATTTATATAGGATATATTGCTTTTAAAAATCCAAAAATCAATGCTATAAAAAATGTGATATTATGGCTTATTATTTTTTGTATACTAATTTTATTCTATGCTTTTAGATTTGAACTTAATATTATAAAAGAAAGATTCGTTTCAGTAGTTATTCCATCACATAGCTGGACAAACGCACACGGTCAATTAGTTATTGCCCGCTCAGAAAATGGTCATTTTTATTTAGATGCAATAGATGAGCAAAATCAAGTTATTCACTTTTTAATAGACACAGGAGCTACTGATGTAGCTTTAACCAGAGAGGATGCCATAAAGCTAGGATTCAAACCTGATGAACTTAATTATACCAGAAAATATAATACAGCAAATGGTGTTAGCTATGCTGCACCTGTAACAATTAAACAACTAACAATAAATAAAAAAACTTTATATAATATCGATGCACATATTGCTTCTGAAGGATTAGATATTTCTTTACTTGGTATGTCATTAATTGATAATTTTGATAATTTCAAAATCACGAAAGATATGTTGATTTTAGAATATTAAAGATCAGAAATATTATATTAAATCACCAACATTTTCTAGAAACAATCTTGCTCGATGGGAACTAGGTTTGTTAAAAAAACTATCTGCAGGTTGGTCTGCTAATATTTTTCCTTTATCCATAAAAACTATTCTATCCGCAATAATTTTTGCAAATTTTATATGGTGAGTAATAACTATCATAGTCATTTGATTCTTTAATTGAGCAATAATCTCTATTACATCTTTTACTACCTCAGGGTCTAAGGCAGAAGTTGGTTCATCAAATAGCATAACTTCTGGATCCATCATCAAAGCTCTAACTATTGCGACCCTTTGTTTTTGACCACCAGATAACTCACTAGGATCGGAATAAATCTTTTCCAAAATACCAAATTGCTTTAAAAGTAAAATTGCTTTTTCTTCTGACTTCTTTTTACTGAGTTTGATAACATTAATTGGACCATAAGTAAGATTATCAAGGACATTCATGTGTGGAAAAAGATGAAATTGCTGAAAAACCATACCAATTTTAAAACATAATTTTCCACGATTACGTCTCGTTAATTTTTTACCATCTATTAAAACAGATCCATTGGTTGGGTTTTCCAAATTATTAATACAACGTACTAATGTCGATTTACCACTCCCTGATGAACCAATTATTACTACCGTTTCTCTTTTATCAAAAACTAAATTAATATCGGTAATTGCATGTTGACCATCAAAAGTTTTCGATACATTCTCAAGCACTATCATAGAGATAATCTTTTTTCTAAAATTTTAGCAAAAATACTAACAATCATAACCATTATATAATAAGTTGCTGCTGCTGTTAACATAGGTGTGAAATAAGAGTAAGTCTCAGCAGAAACTGCTTGAGCTCTTCTCATTATATCCATACCACCTATTGTAGAGATTAAAGCCGATTCTTTAATTAAATTTATTAGCTCGTTTACCAAAGCTGGTAAAATATTTCGTAAAGCTTGGGGTAAAATAATATCTTTCATTCTTAGTGCAGGAGGAATACCAAGAGCTTTTGCAGCTTCTATCTGTCCCTTATCAACAGCATTAATTCCAGCCTTAATAATTTCTGAAACATAAGCCCCAGAGTTCAGAGAAAATGCGATAACACCAGATACAAATATGGTAATTTTTAACCCTAATAAGCTAGGTAATCCATAGTGAATTATGGTTAACTGCACAAGCATAGGAGTGCCCCTAAAAACTGATGTATAACTACTGGCAAATATACGTAACATTTTACTATCCGCTGTTTTACAAATAGCTAATAATGTTCCAATAAACATGCCACAAAAAACAGATACAATACTATATTGTAAGGTAACACCTGTACCTTGAATGATGTAATAAAGATGAGACCAAAAAGTCACTAAGTCGCTATACATGAATAAAAATCACTGTAAACTAAAATCAGAAATAACAAAAAATACAAATAATTAAAAGGGTGAATGATAGTATCAAATACTATTTGAGTCAATAATTTACTTCATTTTCTAGGAGTTTAGACTATTATATTATGATAATTTATGAATCTAATAGTTATTATTAATGTTAGAAGAATTTACTTTAGAATTTTTATTTCACTTAATGCTTGTTTTTGGAAGACTAAGCGCTGCTTTTGGTCAATTTCCTGCTATAGGATCCAATTACATATTCACAAGAGGTAAGCTAGCTTTTGCCCTTATAGTATCACTAATAATTATGCCAATAGTTGCGCCTTATTTACCCAAATATAGCAATAATTTTTCTTTGAATGTGGGTTATTTAGCCATTGAAATTTTTATTGGAATAATAGTAAGCTTAGCGGCAAATATATATTTCCAGTCCCTGCATTTTGTTGGGCAAATAATATCAATGCAATCAGGTCTTGGCTCGGCAGCTTTTTTTGATCCTGGGCAGCGTACCCAAGTAACTCTTTTTTCTAATTTTATGATCTTAGTAGCAACAGTGTTTATCTTTGCTTCTAATACTCATCATATTTTTATTCAAGCAATTATTGATAGCTATGCTAAGTTTCCACCTGGTGAGCTTTTAAATTCTGGAGATGTAAGTAAATTTGTAAGTTTTGTAGTAAATGATAGTTTTATTCTATCTTTTAAAATAGCATCTCCTTTTTTGGTTGTAAGCTTAGCAATATTAACTGGTAGTGGTATGCTTGCTCGTTTGATGCCAAATCTTCAGGTGTTTTTTGTTCTTACTCCAGCACAAATTCTTGTAATGTTTGGTGTTTTTTATATTGTAGTTGATGCAATTACACACAAACTTGTAGAAGCTGTTGTTTATAGTTTAAATATCTCAGCTATTTGAATTTCTATTGTCAACGTTAAAACAAGATTATATACTTAATTTTTGATTATTAAATAATAAAGGGTGAAATAATTATGTTAAAAGTTTCTTTTGAGAATAAAAATTTAGATAATAACGAAGCTATAGCTGTTATTATTTTCAATAATCAGAATATGGATTCCGAAATTTTATTAATTGATAAAAGATATAATGGTCTTATTTCAAAAACCATTAAAGATGAAAGAATTTTCAAATCAGAATATGGCTATTCTAAAGTTCTAACCACAACCAACAAAGATGGTGAAATACGTTATCTTATTCTAATTGCTTTAGGATTGGAAGATAATATTTCAGCAGTAAAAATCGAAGAAATAGGTGGAAAGATTCATGCACTTGCAACTTCTTGCAAAGCACTTTCGGTAGGAATTAAATTACCACATAAAATCGGCTCTTTTAAACAAGAAAATATTGCATCTTTAATTGCTGGCGGTGCATTACTTGCTTCCTATCGTTTTGATAAATATCATACAATGAAAAGCGATGAAGATAAATTCATCACAGAAGATTTTGATATTGTAGTTGATAATCATGATATAGCATTAAAACTTTTTGAAGAGCAAAAATCTATAGCATTAGGAGTATTCTTTGCTCGTGATTGTGTAAATGAAGTACCCAATATTCTTTATCCAGAAAGCTATGCGGAAATAATTGTAAATAAGTTAGAGCCAATTGGAATAGATGTAGAAGTGCTTGGTGAAAGCGAAATGCGTAATTTAGGAATGGGTGCATTACTTGGTGTTGGTCAAGGTTCATCCAATGAATCAAAATTAGTCATTATGAAATATAATGGTCTAAATGATGATAGTGACCCTATATGTTTTGTAGGAAAAGGTGTAACTTTTGATACTGGTGGTATATCCTTAAAATCCCCAGCTGGTATGGCAGAAATGAAATATGACATGGCTGGATCATCTTCAGTAATTGGCGTCCTCAAAACTCTTGCTCTAAGACAAGCTAAAGTCAATGTTGTTGGAATAGTAGGATTAGTTGAAAATATGCCAGGTGGCAGTGCACAAAGACCAGGAGATGTAGTAAAAACTATGTCTGGTAAAACAGTTGAAATACTAAACACTGATGCAGAAGGTCGATTAGTTTTATGCGACTGCATTACTTATTTACAAGAAAATTTTAAGCCTAAATGTGTTATTGATCTAGCAACTTTAACAGGTGCGATTTTAATATCATTAGGTAATACATATGCTGGATGTTATGCAAATGACGATGAATTAGCAAATAAATTGATAACGTCTTCTCTAAAAACAAATGAGAAATTATGGCGTATGCCTCTGCATCCAGATTACAATGAAATGATTAAATCACCTATTGCTGATATTGCAAATATTGGATCTGAAAAAGGTTTAGCTGGTAGCTCAACTGCCGCACATTTTATAGGTCGTTTTATTAAAGAAGGAGTAAAATGGGCACATCTTGATATTGCTGGGGTTGCTTGGGATAAGAAAGGTACAAATCCAATTTGTCCTAAAGGAGCTGTTGGTTTTGGTGTTAGATTATTAAATCAGTTCGTAAAAGATCATTATGAATCAAACTAAAAATCCACATATTTTTGTTGTTGGAAATGAAAAAGGCGGAGCTGGAAAAACCACCTGCTCAATGCATTTAATTATTGGATTACTTGATAAAGGATATGATATTGCAAGTATTGATGTTGATTCTCGTCAACATTCTCTAACTAGCTATCTAAATAATAGAAAAATCTATAATGAGAAAAATCCAGAGAATAGCGTAATGATGCCTATGCATTTTCATATTAAGCAAAGTATTGACCAAACTAATGCAGAGCTAGAAGAGCAAGCTTCATTTGAACAATCTTTGTTTCAAGCAAGAAATTATGCAGATTATATAGTAATTGACACGCCAGGGAGTTACACTCACTTATCAAAAATTGCGCATTCTTATGCAGATACAATAATTACACCCATTAATGATAGTTTTTTAGATTTAGATGTAATGGCTAAAATAGATGGCGAAACATTCGATGTATCAAAACCATCTATTTACAGTCAAATGATTTGGGAACAAAAAATAGAAAGAGCCTCAAGAGATAAAGGATCAATTGACTGGATTGTATTAAGAAATAGACTTTCTAATCTTGATGCCCATAACAAAAGAAACGTAGCTGATGCTCTTGAAAAATTAGCAAAAAGAATATCTTTTCGTATTGCTCCGGGTTTTAGTGAAAGAGTGATTTTTAGAGAATTATTTCCAAAAGGTCTAACCCTTCTTGATCTAAAAACTGCAAATCATAATAAGTCTTTTAATATATCACATGTAGCCGCAAGGCAGGAACTAAGATCGCTTTTTGATGTATTAGGTATAAATAATAAAGTAAATTAATATGCAACCAATAAAAACTGTTTGTGTTATTGGATCAGGAGTCATGGGCAGTGCCATTGCGGCTCAAATTGCAAATTCTAAAACTAATGTTATTTTACTAGATATTGCAGATAATAAATCAGCTGATAAAAATAAGATTATAAATGATTCTTATAAAAAATTATTAGATTCCAAACCTGCTCAATTAGCACATCCAACTTATGCAAAATATATAAAAATCGGTAATTTAGAAGATGACATTTCTTTAATAAATACCGCAGATCTGGTTATTGAAGTTATCATCGAAAAAATTGATATAAAACATCAATTATATGATGATATAAGTCAATATTTAAAATCAACTGCAATATTATCTTCTAACACCTCAACTATTCCATTATCAAAATTGAAGGAAAATCTTTCCTTCAATTTACGTAAAAATTTTGTCATTATACATTTTTTCAACCCACCAAGATACATGGAATTGGTTGAATTTATTACTGATTCTGAAACCTCACAAGAAATCATTCCGGAATTATCAAATTTTTTAACAAAATTTCTTGGCAAAACAATCGTTAGTTGCAATGATACCCCTGGTTTTATTGCTAATAGGATTGGGTGTTTTTTACTTGAATTAGTTGTTCGCAGAGCAATAAAAGAAAATTTAAGCCCATCACAAATAGATTATATTTTTTCGAAATATCTTGGATTTCCAAGTACAGCTATTTTTGGATTATATGACCTTATCGGCCATGATGTGATGAATTTAATATCTAATTCACTTTTAAAATCTCTAACAGATAATGACAAATATCATCAAATATACTTTCAAAACCACCTAATTGATAAAATGAAAGATAAAAATCTTTTGGGTCGAAAATCAGGTAGTGGTTTCTATAAATTATCTAAAGATGCTAATAGTAAAGGAACAAAGCAAATATTAAATTTTGATGATTTTACTTATCACAATCTTCTAGAAATGATTGAGTATAAAGATATAGAAGATCTAATTAATTGCGATGATAAATATAGCAAATTTATTTCTAATATTTTACAGGAGTTTTTTTTCTATGTTATTTCTCTTGTTCCATCAGTTACGAGTGACAAGGACAATATTAATTTAGCGATGAAACTAGGTTATAACTTAAAATATGGACCTTTTGAATTATTGAAAAAAATTCCAATTAGTGTAGGTAAATGGTTAGAATTAAAAAATCTAGCTATGAAAATTCCTGATTGCAAAGGAACTAACTCTAATAATAATTTATCTTCGCAGATAATCTTAAGTAACAACTCTGCAGAGCTACAACTTATAAAAGACAATTATGTTTTTATCATAAAATCAAAAATGAATATTTTGGATTACGATATATTTAATCTAATGATTGAAGCAACCTATTATTGCGAAGATAAAAATAAAGAAATGTATATTTTTTCTCTCGGTAATAATTTTTCTGTGGGGGCTGATTTAAATTATTTTAAAACATCCATAATAAATAAAGATTTCAAAGCAATAGAAAGTTTTCTATATCTTGGTCAAAAAGCTATGTTGCGCTTAAAATATTCTCAGATTTCAGTAATATCATGTGCTATAGGTTTAGCTCTTGGTGGTGGCTGTGAAATTTTACTACATTCTGATTTTGTAATAGCACATCAAAACTTAAATAGTGGTCTTGTCGAACTTGGTGTAGGATTAATTCCAGCATGGGGAGGTACAAAGGAAATGCTTATTAGAAGTAATGGCGATAAAAACAGATTGCTTCAGAACTTAAAAAACATAATTTTACAAAACAAAACTAGCTCTGCTGATTATTTTGCTCTGGATTATTCATTAAATCTAGATATTAACATGAATAAAAATCTTATCTTAGAACAAGCTTTTAATACTAAGGTTCAAAAATATCAAAAAGATGCTAGAGTTAATTTACCTAATATAAATCTAATGAATGAATTAGACCACGCTAAATTCGATGAATTGCAAATGGATATTCTTCAATTTTTTCAAAAGATAATCGATAAAAAATCTATTACTGAAGAAAATTTACTTGATTTAGAAAGAGAAAAATTCTTACAATTATCATCGACTCCATCTGCTTTAAAAAGGATTAGTAGATTTGTATAATAAATATGATGTTATAGTTATAGGTGCAGGTGCGGCTGGTTTAATGGCAGCTATATATAGTGCTAAAACAGGAAAAAAAGTTCTAATCATCGAGCATACTAATAAAATTGGCGAAAAAATAAGAATCTCTGGTGGGGGTAGATGTAATTTTACTAATCTTCATACTAGTAGCAATAATTTTATTTGCCAAAATCGCCATTTTGTAAAATCTGCTCTTTCTAATTATACTCAGCAAGATTTTATTAATTTAATTAAATCTTACAATATTGCTTATCACGAAAAAACTTTAGGGCAATTATTTTGTGACGGTTCTTCTAAACAAATAATTGATATGTTATTAGACTTATGTAACAAATATCAAGTTGATATAAAATTGTCATGCATAGTTAAAGATGTTACAAAAAACAATGTTTTTAATATAGATAGTGACCAAGGAGATTTTACTAGCAATGCTCTTATCATAGCTAGTGGTGGTCTTTCAATTCCAAAAATTGGTGCTAGTGATTTTGGTTATAAAATAGCAAAGAAGTTTGGTCTTAAAATAATACCAACTAAACCTGCATTAGTACCTTTGATAGTTCATGAAGAACAAATGAACTTATTTACAGATCTACGTGGAATATCGAACTATTCAATTGTTAATTATAAAAAAACTAGTTTTAGTGAAAATATTTTATTCACTCATAAAGGTCTTAGTGGACCAGCTATTTTGCAAATTTCATCATATTTAGATAAAACAGAGAATGAAAAAATATCAATTAATTTATTGCCAAATTTTGACCTAAAAAAAGCATTTATAGAGGATAAGAATAATAAACAAATTGTTAGTAATTATTTAAAGAATTATCTAACAAATCGCTTAGTTAGCAATCTAGCCTTATCTAATAATGATTTTAACCAACAAATTACTAACTTAAAAAAAGAAAATTTATTATTTATTGCAAAATCATTACATGATTTTCAAGTGCAAATAAAAAGCAACGAAGGTTACGAAAAAGCCGAAGTCACATCTGGTGGAATAGATACAAATGAACTTTCTTCAAAAACTATGGAAACTAAAAAAGTACCAAGTTTGTACTTCGTTGGAGAAGTGGTAGATGTCACTGGTTGGCTTGGTGGTTATAATTTTCAATGGGCTTGGTCGTCAGGTTTTGCCGCTGGTAATGCAATTAATAGTTAGGGATTATTGCGCCAAAAAATATATTCAGCAAAACTAATTAATCATTTATCAAAAACTCATTTTGCGGCTAATAATTGAATGATTTAAACCATATTAAATTTCTTTCGAAATCCACTCATTTAACGTTTTGTCATATATTATTATCCTTGGTTTTGTGTCAATACTATCAAAAGTAATATCTTGCATTAATTGTTCTTGACTTGAGATAAAACCACTTTCTTGATCAAAACCCATAAAATAAGGTTGATAATTTTTATAATTAATATTGATAAATTTTTGCTTGATAGAATCATTTACAACCTTTATTAAATCTTCTAATGTCGCAATTTTTTGGTTATTCATAGATTCCACAGCTAATCTATATACACTTTTATAATTTTGCAAAAACATTTCTGGAATAGCGCTAAAACTACTACCTGTTTGAACATTTGCAATTGCCACACTACCAATTGGTATTCCAGATTTTACTGCTGCGTAATCATCAACTTCGAAAAAGATTGCACCAGCAAAATCAATCATCTGTAAAATTTTGGTTTTTTCTAAATTATATAACTTAACTTCTTTATCCAATTTTTGACCATTGCGGAAAATTGTTAAAGTAATAGTGTCTTTGGCGGAATTCATTGCTTGATCAAGTATAGTAAGATCCCCTCCTAGTTCCTTATTATTTATTGCCCAGATAATATCTCCAGGCATTATTATATTTTCAGCATTTGATCCCGCAATAACTGAACGAGCTATTATTATTCTGTTACGAGCATCAGGAAACTTATTTATATAATACGTCATTTCTGATGTTGGAAAGTTACGATGCTTAACAGCTTTATCAAGAGAGTATAAAGTTGAAATAACCCCTATATGTTTTCTTTGAGGTAATTTATTATCCTTTAAATCATTTAATACATCAGTAACATAAGAACTTTTTAGAGCAAGAGCATGAGTTTTACCACCGCCATACAATACTCCTATTGCTTGATTTTCTAAATTTATCACTGGCGAACCACTTGCGCCACCAGTTGTATTCATATTGATAACGTAAGAACCTTGGGGCATTTGACCATTAATATCAAA
Source organism: Rickettsia typhi (assembly GCA_945883665.1). Classification (GTDB taxonomy): domain Bacteria; phylum Pseudomonadota; class Alphaproteobacteria; order Rickettsiales; family Rickettsiaceae; genus Megaera; species Megaera typhi_B. The sequence goes on from CAMCXV010000010.1 coordinate 18,685, forward strand.
AAGATCGGATAAATAACCATTATGAAAAGAGAAGCCTTGATCCTCAGTATTCCCCACAATAAATACTTCATCTCCTAAATTTGGCTGTTTAGAACTAAACTCTATTTTGCTTACTTGCGAAGGTAAATCTTTTGGATTTATTTTTAAAATTGCAAAATCTGCATATTGATCATAGTAAGCAATTTTTGCTTCTGCTTGTTGTCCATTGTAAAAAGTAATGAAATATGTACCAACCGATGACCTTCCTACAACATGATTATTTGTAATAATAAATCCTTTTTCAAGATTAGCAATAAATCCTGTTCCAGACCAACTACCAGTATTCTGGTAAGCAGATAATGAAACTCTAGTGTTAATAGTGACTATTGCTTGTTTAATTTTTTCTAAATCTTTAATTTTACTTGTTCCAGAAGCAAGTGCTACATCACATAAAATCAAACTAATTAGAAGAATTTTTATTATTTTAGACATTATTTTATATTACCATCTTGTAAAAATTATATCTTGCACTATATCAACAGATATATTTGATTATAAAGATAAATACAAACTATACTTTATATTAAATCAAACAAATTTATATTTAATTGAGGATAATTATGGGAAAAATAATAGGAATAGACCTTGGTACAACAAATTCTTGTGTTGCTGTGATGGAAGGAAAAGAGCCTAAGGTTTTGGAAAATGCAGAAGGTTCTAGAACAACCCCTTCAATGGTAGCATTTGCAAACGGAGAAATATTAGTCGGCGATTCAGCTAAAAGACAAGCTGTCACAAATGCATCTAGTACTTTATTTGCTATAAAACGTTTAATAGGTCGCAGTATGGATGATCCAACTGTAAAAAAAGATCAAGATCTTGTACCATACAAAATAGTTAAAGCAGATAATAAAGATGCTTGGGTAGAAGTAGACGGCAAAAAATACTCACCAAGCCAAATTAGTGCTTATATATTACAAAAAATGAAAGAAACAGCCGAGAACTATCTTGGAGAAACTGTAACACAGGCCATAATTACAGTACCAGCCTATTTTAACGATGCACAACGTCAAGCAACAAAAGATGCAGGCAAAATAGCAGGTCTTGAAGTTCTGCGTATTATTAATGAACCAACAGCAGCTGCACTTGCTTATGGATTTGATAAAACAGAAAATAAAACTATAGTTGTTTATGATCTTGGCGGCGGTACTTTTGATGTATCAATTCTAGAAATTGGTGATGGTGTTTTTGAGGTTAAGGCAACAAATGGCGATACTTTCCTTGGTGGAGAAGATTTTGACATGCTAATTCTTAATTTCCTTATTGACGAATTTAAGAAAGAAAATGGTATTGATTTAAAAAAAGACCCTCTTGCTTTACAAAGACTAAAAGAAGCAGCAGAAAAAGCTAAAAAAGAACTTTCTTCAACTCAGCAAACTGATATCAATCTACCATATATCACAGCAGATAGCTCTGGTCCAAAACACATGAATATCAAGCTTACTAGATCAAAACTTGAATCATTAGTTGGAGATTTGATTGATCGCACTATGGAACCTTGTAAAAAAGCTTTGAAAGATGCTGGTATTAAAGCTAGCGATGTACAAGAAGTTGTACTTGTTGGCGGCATGACAAGAATGCCAAAAGTGATTGAAAAAGTAAAAGAATTTTTTGGTCGTGAACCACATAGAGGTGTAAATCCTGATGAAGTAGTAGCCCTTGGCGCTGCTATTCAAGGGGGAGTTCTACAAGGGGATGTTAAGGATGTTTTATTGCTAGATGTTACTCCTTTGTCACTCGGAATAGAAACTTTGGGGGGAGTTTTTACAAGATTAATTGATAGAAACACCACTATTCCTACTAAAAAAAGTCAGGTGTTTTCTACAGCTGAAGATAATCAACATGCCGTTACTATAAGAGTGTTCCAAGGAGAGAGAGAGATTGCTGCTCATAATAAACTCCTAGGACAGTTCAATTTAGAAGGTATACCACCTTCACAAAGAGGTCTACCTCAGATAGAAGTAACATTTGATATTGATGTTAATGGTATAGTTCACGTTTCTGCCAAGGACAAAGCTAGTGGCAAGGAACAAAAAGTAACTATTCAAGCTTCAGGTGGGCTTAAAGAAGAAGAAATTGCAGAAATGATTAAAGACGCTGAAAAAAATGCTTCTGAGGATAAAAAACGTAAAGATTCAATAGAAGTAAAAAACAGAGCTGATACTTTAATCTATTCTACAGAGAAGTCTTTAAAAGAACATGGAGAAAAAATTGCAGGTAATATTAAAGACGAAATAGAAGAAGCTATAAAGAATTTAAAAGCAGTGCTTGAAGAAGATGATATCGATAAAATAAAAGAAAAAACAGATATTTTAGCGGAAGTAAGTATTAAAATCGGTGAAGCTATGTATACTCCAAATACTGACGGAATGGGTGATAGTAATTCTAACGACCATACTGATTCCGAAGATGCCAAAGTAGTAGATGGTGAATTTAAAGATGTAAGCAATGATAATAAATAGTGATTTTCCAACAATAGAAAATAACTTAATTAGGCTAGATTAAATAGTTAAACAAAAAATAACTTTTCTAGCCTTACGTCTTATAATTAAGATATTAAATTAAGCTTTTCACTCTAAAAATATTTGTAGATTATTATGTCAAAAAAAGATTATTACGACGTTTTAGAAGTGCAAAAAACAGCTACTACTTCTGAGATAAAAAAAGCTTATATAACATTAGCAAAAAAGTATCATCCTGACCAAAATAGCAACAATCCTGATGCTGAGAAAAAATTCAAAGAAGTTACTGAAGCATACGATACTTTGAAGGATGAACAAAAAAAAGCTGCATATGATAGGTTTGGACATGCTGCTTTCGCTCAAGGAAATAGCGCTTCCAGTGGTTTTGGCGGCGGTGCGCGAGCTGGAAGCGGTGGCTTTAATGCACATGATATAAACGATATTTTTGGTGAATTTTTTGGAGACTTCATGGGTGGCTCTAGTGGAAGATCTAGAGCATCAGCAAATATCAAGGGTTCGGATTTAAAATATAATCTCACAATTACTCTGGAAGAAGCTTTTACCGGTGTAGACAAAAATATCAATTTTACAACTGAAATCAAATGCACTCCTTGCAGTGGTCATGGAACGAAAGAAAGCAACGCAACTACTAATTGTAGCAAGTGTGGTGGCGCTGGAGTGGTAAGAATACAACAAGGATTTTTTGCTATAGAACAAACATGTAATAAATGTCACGGTGCTGGTCAGGTCATTAAAAACCCTTGTTCTACTTGTCATGGTAATGGTAGAGTATCAAAACAAAAAAGCTTGCTTATCAACGTTCCATCTGGCATAGAAAATAGTACAAGAATTCGCATTGTTTCGGAGGGGGAAGCTGGAATAAGAGGAGGCGGAAATGGAGATTTATATGTTTTTGTTTCTGTAAAACCTCACAATATTTATAAATCAGAAGGTTCTGATCTTCATTTTAAAGTACCGATTAGCTTTGCTAGAGCTGCTCTTGGTGGGGAAATTCAGATACCAACTATAGATGGTTCAACAACAACATTAGCAATACCTTCTGGATCTGAAACTGGTGATGAACTCCGTATAAAAGGCAAAGGAATGTCAAAAGTTCGTTCAAGTTTAAGAGGAGATCTTTATGCGCATATTTACATTCAAACCCCAAAAAATCTTACAAAAAGACAAAAAGACTTGTTAAATGAATTGGACAAAGAGCTCGGCGATGTAAGCCAAAACTATTCGGATAGTGGGTTTTTCTCTAAAATGAAAAATTTATGGTCTTAAAAAATGAAAAATTTTATTGTTATGAATAAATTGCTAATAAGTCTTATATTAAGTTTTTGTATGTTTCTTATAACTAGCAATGTTAATGCTATGGATTCTACAACAAGTCAAAAGAATGATATTTCTGATAAAGGATCTATCATTTTAAAACAATTACTTTTATCTCATCAAATGCTTGCTAATGCTAAACAATCTGATCCTATTAACGAAAAAATACAAGGATCTATAGTATTGTTAGGAGAAAAGAAGTATGAACTGGTATCATTCAAATTTAAAAATAAATCGGATCAATTATTAGAAAATAGTTTTGAGGATTATGCAAAAGAAAATAATTTACTTAACATGAAAAGTGTCGTAGATAGCTCTAAAGAGGGATCAATTATATTAGAAATTTTTGACTCTGAAAAAGCAAACTTAGATAACGATGATATCTTTTTTTATATATCACTACGCCCTCTTAAATAAAGAATAATTTCAATTCATTTACTAAATTTTTTGATAATCAAGCATATCGCTTTCTATCTCAATTAAATCTTCAGGTCTGCTTGCATGATACCATTTTGCATCTTTAGCTTTAATACCAAATATTTTATCACTATTTAAATAATATTCTTTTAGCGAGAATATTCTAAGTGGATTTTCTGATATTATTGCTGGCTTTAAAATATTAAGCCCTGTATACATCAAGCTATAATTACCTTCTATATCTGGTCTACTAAGCTTACCTTGTTCATTCATTTCAAAATCACCACGCAAACCTTTATATCCAACAGCTTTGTTGTAATCTTGTACAAAAAGTAAGAAATCCATTTTTTTTGGATCCCATGATTTTATCATATCATGAAAAATACTATAATTTGCCTGTAAAATAGAATCTGTATTTAAAGTAAATATAGGCTTATGACCTAATAATTCGATGGCATTTTTGATACCACCACCAGTTTCTAATAATTCTTCTTCATGAATAGTAGTAATTTTAGGAAAATCTGGATTATTACATATATAATTATCTAACGAAAATTCAATTTTTTCATGCAGATAATGTGTGTTAATGATTATTTTCTTAAAAGGATATGTTTTGCAAAAATCAAGAACATGATACAATATTGGTTTGCCAAGTACTGATATAAGTGATTTAGGTTTATTTTGGCTTAAGTGCTTCATTCTAGAACCAAGACCAGCCGCAAAAAGCATGATTGTATCAATATATTCTGTCTTTTCTACCCATTCACTATTTATATCGAGGATCATTATAATATTATATATAGATTATTTTATACCCCAATGACTACTCTACTAAACCAATTTTTTAGCTTTGACATCACTGGATGTGAAAAATCATGATTTAAATACTCAAGTACTAGCGGCATATATTGTAGATAATTATCATTTTGGTCTCTTATAAACTTTCTTGCAAATACTCCTAGAATACGACTATTTCTTTGAGCTCCCAAAATATGATAGTTTATTAATAGATCTTCTAATTCAAGCTTTTTCTTTTTTGCAAAATAATTAATACAATCAAAAGCAAGATCTTTGGGAACTTTTATTCTTGCATCTTCTAATATTGATACTAAATCATATATCGGAGAACCAATTATAGCATCTTGAAAATCAAGCAACCCAAGCGCTTTAATATCTTTATATTTTTCTAGATACATTATATTTTCTACATGGTAATCTCTCAATACCAGACAATTATTAAAAGGAATTTGATTCTCTAAAATTTCTTGCCAAATATTTTGATATTCATCTAATTCTATTAAGGTTAGATTCCTGTTTAAAGCATAAGGAACATAATATTCTGCAAATATTTTAAGTTCATCTAAAAGAAATTTGTTATCATAGATTTTTAAATTACTAACAGGTTCTTTTTCTTGTAAAGAAATTAATGTATCCATTATAAGATAATAAATATCTTTGTGTAATACATTAGGAGAATTCTGAATAAAATTTTTAATATTTAAACCACCTAGATCTTCTAAAACAATAAAACCTTTTTTTACATCAAAATGAAAAATTTCTGGTGCAGAAAAATTTTGCGATCTTAAGTATCGACCTATTTCTATAAATGGCTCTATGCTACAATATGTTGGGGGACAATCCATTACTATATAAGAATTATCATTCGCTTGAATTCGAAAATAAGAACGGAAACCTGCATCACCTTGCAAAGCTGTATATTTTTCCACTCCTTCAGGAAAATAACTTTGTACAAATTCTTCTAAATCTGTTTTTCTAGCAGAAGTTACCTTAGAATTCATATTTTTTATACAGCAATGCGTTTTACTTGAATCTTGCTTGAAAGCTTTGTAGGTTTTTTAGGAACTATTTTTGCTAATTCAGTTCCTTCCACAACATTTTTAGTAATTATAATTTCTTTGTTTTTAAGCTCTGAAAAGTTAAACATATTTTCTAAAAGTTGCTCTTCAATGATAGAACGAAGACCTCTAGCGCCTGTAGATCTTTTTAAAGCTTTTTCTGCAATCGCTTCTATGGCATCGTCGCTAATTGTTAGCTCAGCATCATTTAAATTAAATAGCTTTTTATATTGTTTTATAATAGCATTTTTAGGCTCAGTTAGAATATTAATCAAAGCACTTTTGTCTAATTCTTCAAGAGTAGCTATAACGGGTAATCTTCCTATGAATTCTGGAATCATCCCAAACTTAATTATATCCTCAACCTGCAAATCTTTTAATAAATCACTATGACGCATTTCTTCTTTTGATTTTACTATAGCAGAAAACCCTATAGAGCTTTTGTTACTTCTGCTATTAATTATGGATTCTATTCCCATAAAAGCGCCGCCACAGATAAAAAGAATATTAGAAGTATCTATCTGGATAAAATCCTGCTGCGGATGTTTTCTACCACCTTGAGGTGGAACATAAGAAATAGTTCCTTCCATTATTTTTAATAATGCTTGCTGAACCCCCTCCCCTGAAACATCTCTTGTAATTGATACATTTTCAGATTTCTTAGCTATTTTATCAATTTCGTCAATATAAATTATACCTTTTTGTGCTTTTTCAACATTAAATTCAGCTGCCTGAAGCAATCGCAGTAGAATATTTTCTACATCTTCACCAACATATCCAGCTTCAGTTAATGAAGTAGCATCAGCCATTGTAAATGGTACGTTAAGAATTTTTGCTAATGTTTGAGCTAATAATGTTTTACCAGATCCAGTTGATCCAACTAACATAATATTAGATTTATTAAGCTCAACATCATCATCTTTTTTTGCAAAACTTTCTAAGCGTTTATAGTGATTATAAACCGCAACTGAAAGAACTTTTTTTGCTTTATCTTGCCCAATAACATATTGATTGAGACTTGCATAAATTTCTTTTGGCTTCGGAATTACAGAAGAGAGCTTAACAGACTGTTCTTTTGATTCCTCTTTTATTATATCTAAACATATTTCTATACATTCATCGCAGATAAATACGGTCGGACCAGCAATGAGTTTCTTTACTTCGTACTGATCTTTACCACAAAAAGAACAATGCAGTGATTTTTTTGCCTTTTCCAATTCGTTGCTCATAATAACTATAAATTCTATGCATTCTTAACTAACACTATTATCAGGTAAGTTTTTGAAAGTAAACTACAATTTATCTAGCCCATTCGTAAAAATTGATATTTTTATTATCTTATCAAAAGTTTTAAGTTAAGTTTATAAACAGATTTATAAATTGTTTCTTGCATGATTATTATAAATAAGCTATTGTGTTGTCAATATTGATATCTTGATTATATCTTCTTGTAAATAAAGATATATAAATCATTATCGATGTTTTTGACGCGGGGTGGAGCAGTTTGGTAGCTCGTCAGGCTCATAACCTGAAGGTCGTTGGTTCAAATCCAGCCCCCGCAACCAGTTCTAAAACCAAAATTTTCTTTGTTATAAAAAATTCTAGCAAGTTGTTTTTGTATTTATGAAGCGGCTTGTTTGAATAAATTAATCACACTCATCCATAAATCTTGCATGCTTTCTATATTTTATGTTAGCGTAATTTACAAGTAAAATATTTAATTATTAACCTAATATTTAGGTATAGAAATGACTAAAGATAAAAAATCCAATTTTGAAGTATTAGAAGAAAATAGAAAGGCTGCTTTAAGTTTTGTAGATAATCTTCCTACAAAAAACGATGTTGATGTAAGAGACAAATTAAAACGAGCTGCAGAAATTGTAAAAATGGGTGGTCTAACAGCAGCCATTCGAATACTTGACCAAATTAAGGATAATAAAATAGGTATAGTTTGGCATAAAAGTCCTGATTTGGGTAATGGTACAAAAGCATTAGTTAGAGATGCCAGAGGTGTTACCACCAACAAAGAGCTCTTGAAAGTGGATGCTGGAGAAAAATATGCAATGCAGGTTTTAAACGAGGTCAGGGCTGGCATTGATTTAATTGAGAAAGCAAATATTGCTGATGCTACCAAAGAATTAGCTAAGAAAAAATTAATGCACGTAGCTAGTAATTCTATTGAGAATATAGATAATTTACCAAATAATATTAAACAATATAATACTAGGATAGTTGATGTTCTTGAACAGACTGGTATTGAAGAAGTATCAAAGAAATTGATCTTTGCAAAAGAAGTAGCAAATTTTAAAGATGAACATAACCATATAATTACCTTAACAACTGCAAAAGATTCTAATGGTAAACTGCATACAGTAACTGAAGCAGATATTATGCTCAATGGTTTAACTGAAGATCAGAAGAAGCAGTGGGAAGCAATAGCAACAACAACGAAAGATACTCCCAAGACAAAATTATCTGGTATGGAGTGGTACAATAACATGCCTCCATATAAGCAAGATTTACTTAGAGAAGTTGCAGCAGATGTTGCTACTGGTAATAAAATAATACCAACTCAGCTACTTAGTGATGTCCCTGGAATTAAAAATGCCTATCAAAAAGTAACAGCTGTAAAAGATCTAGATCAAAAAGAATCAACTATTATATCTCAAACTCTTCATTGCGGCACTCCAGCAACGAAAATAAAAATTACTAATAAAACCGAGAAACAAGGAATTGTTGATGAACAAGTGAAGCAGTTACAGACTTTTGTTCCGCCTGGCGATGCAGTGAATCTTAATATTCTTACTAGTAAGACTCCGTTTAATGTGCGTGGAGAAGATTTTATTCAGGATCAATTAACAAAAACTGCAAAAAATGTAGAAAATGTTAAAACTTCTGCTTCTCCTGTTAATAGATGGCAGATATTTGGCGGTGGTAGAGACCATTCGGAATTTAGCGATACATTAAAAAATATTGGAAATGATCTAGCTAAAAAACAAGATACTCAAAATGTCGGTAAATTTTTAAAAAATGGTAGTTCGATTCTTGAGAATTTTGCTGAGAAACTATCTTTTGGTAGATATAAATCAACCGAAACAAGAGCAAAAGAAGAAATTGCTAAACTGGACTATCCTCAATTAGGTAATGTTCTGAAAGAAGCAATGAATGCTAGAAATTTAGTGGATAGTAGCACTAATTTTACAAGAGGTAATGTTAATTTGAAAGTTGGTGCTGCAATGAATATAGTAGAAAGCGCAGTGAAGTTAGAAACAGGTCCATTGCATGCAATATTAGATAAAGAAACAACAAGCAAAGTATCTAACCGTGTTGATTTTTGTAAAAGTGGTAAAGATAGAACAGGCTATTTGCAGACTAAGAATACTCACGAGGCAGTTTCTAATTATCTTGGAGTTGACCCTAGTTCAAAAATGGGACAAGAAAACATGCTTAGCCAAGTATCTGGTGGTCATACTCAAGAAATGGCTGGTATTCAAGGTGGAAGCGTTGGATGTCATTCGGTAAAAACAAATCCTGAATTTGGATTAAGTAGTGATCCTCAAGATCAAGCTATTAGCGGGGTGATTAACCAGAAATCTTCTCATTTTAATAGCAAGGTAAAAGTGTCTGAAAAAAATGTAGAAGGAATATTAGAAAATTTTGAGCGAGGATTTAAGGCACAAGAAGCTTCTAGATCATTCTCGACTAGGCGTGCAACAATAAGTCAAGGATTAGTACCAGATTCTACTCCACCAATAAAAATAGATCCAACAAGGAGTAGAGCTAATAATAGATGAAAATAATTGCAGGTAACCACAAGAATAGAGTAATTCCGACCATTAAAACATCCAATTACAGACCTACAACCAGTAAATTTCGAGAAGCATTGTTTAGCATAATATCTTCAGGAGAGTTTGTAAATCTTCAGCCAATAATAAATGCAAACATATTAGATTTATTTGCTGGCACTGGTATATTCTCTTTTGAATCATTGTCTAGAGGGGCTAAAAAAGCTACTTTAATTGACAATAACCCTGAGCATTTAAAATTAATCGAAAAATTTGCCAATAAAATTGGAGAAAAGGATAATATCAACTGTCAATTAGCTGATGCTACTGACCTTGCTAGATCGAATATACAATATAACATTGTTTTCATTGATCCACCTTACTATAATAACTTATGCGTAAAGACTTTGAATTGTCTAATTAAAAATAATTGGTTAGAAAACAATGCAATTATTGCTATGGAAATGGAAAAATTCGCTAAAATAGCTTTAGATAATTTCCCGAATTTACATTTGCTCAAAGAAAAAATTTACGGTAACAATAAGTTATTAATATTAATATATGAGCAAAATTAAAAAACTTTTCTCCTGTACTAACTGCGGCAGCATGTCAAATAAATGGCTAGGTCAATGCCCAGATTGCAATCAATGGGGTTCTATTGCAGAAGAACTTGCATCTAGCAGTAAAATTCTTGCACCAAAAACCGGAGTAGCACAAAAATTAGACCTTCTAAGTGATGCAGTATTGGAAACTATAAGAACAAAAACTCCAATTGAAGAACTTAACAGAGTTCTTGGTGGTGGATTGGTTAGCGGTTCAGCTATTTTAATAGGAGGCGACCCTGGAATTGGTAAATCAACATTATTATTACAATTATGCTCAAAACTTGGACAAACCAATATTGGATGCCTTTATATAACTGGTGAAGAATCTACCAATCAAATAAAATTAAGAGCAAATAGACTCGAGATCAATGATAGTAAAACAGGGCTACTTGCTGCAACTAATGTTGAAGATATAATCTCTACTATCGATAAGCACAAAAATACATTAGACTTAGTAGTTATCGATTCTATCCAAACTGTTGCAACCAACGAATTATCTTCGGCGCCAGGCACTGTATCGCAAATAAGAGCCTCAGCCCATTTATTAATTAACTATGCAAAACAAAATAATATTACTTTACTTCTTGCTTGCCACGTGAATAAAGACGGTCAACTTGCTGGTCCAAAAGTTCTTGAACATATGGTAGATACTGTATTATATTTTGAAGGAGATCATAATAATCATTTCAGAATCTTACGCTCAATAAAAAATCGTTTTGGCGGAGTAAATGAAATTGGCGTCTTTGAAATGACAAACTTAGGCTTGATAGAAATTACTAATCCATCGGAATTATTTTTAATGGAACGAGAAAATAATGTTAGTGGTACAGCCGTATTTGCTGGCACCCAAGGTTCAAGACCTTTACTCATTGAAATTCAAGCTCTTACATGCCCAACTACTATGCCAACCCCAAGAAGATCTGTTGTCGGTTGGGATGTAAATAGATTATCTATGATAATCGCAGTACTCGGAGTCAGATTTGGTCTAAATTTATCTTCACATGAAGTATATTTAAGTGTAGCTGGTGGTTTAAAAATCAACGATCCAGCGGCAGATTTAGCAGTAGCAGCCGCTCTTATTTCATCAGCAAGCAATATAGCTCTTCCAGCAAAAAGTATCTTTTTTGGCGAAGTTGGATTATCTGGTGAAGTTAGAAAAGTTGCACAAACTGAAGCTAGAATTAAAGAAGCATCAAAACTTGGCTTTGAAAGAATGTTTTGCGCAACCAAAGAAAATTTTACAGACTCTATTGAACCAATCATTCATTTAAAACAATTAAAAAATCTAATTCTCTAATAAATATCTCCAAAGAGTATAAACAAATATGCCTTTATACTCTTATTTCGCAACAGTCCCTTAATCATAAGAGTATTAGCTTGCGATTTACTTTTAACATTAGCCTTAGGTGGATTAACATCACCATGAATTAGGTGAAAGTGCTGTTTTAAACATTTTTTTATTTTGAAAATACATGTTTCTGTCGTCACAAAACAAAAATCTATTTTTTAACTATTAGCCTCTAAAATTTTCTCTAGAACTAATGTCAATTGGTTTTGTCAAGAGACAGATTATATTTTGGATTTTGAAACAATAAAAAATACTCGCTGTTAAAATTTTATTTTGGCTTCTATTTCCTTAATTTCTTTTACTGATAAATCAGTGATATCCATAATTTCTTCAATGTTTTTTCCTTTAAATAGCATTCTCCGAGCTATTTCAACCTTACCTTCAGCCTTACCCCTAGCTTCACCCCTAGCTTCACCCCTAGCTTCAGCTTTTTCTTCTGCTTCTATAATTTGTTGTTTTATTTGATTTATCTTGTAATCTTCAGCTGCTTGATTATCCATGATACGTTTAGTCTCTTGCTCATAGGTAAGTAATTCATCTTCTGTCCAGTTAAATTGGTTTAACTCCTCGTAAGCTCGCTCTATGACATTGTCAGAACCTATTAGTTTACGCAAGTCTGCTTCGCTAGTTTTATCAGCATTCTTAAAAAAGAAGCACCATTTTTCTACAATGTTAGTAAGCAGATTTATATCAGTGATTTTGAACTTAGGTAGTTCAATAAAAGTAAAAGAGAAATCTTTTAAATCATGAGCGTATGATTCTTTATCAAGCATAATATGATCGGACTTATAGAATATTTTATCTTTAAATATAATATTATCACTAATAGCAATAAATATCACCGCCTTTAGATCAATATATCTAGCACCTTCTTTTTTGCCTTTATTTAACTGACGCGAATAGGCTTTCGCCGCATAATATTGTGCTCTTTTCTCAAAACCCTCTTGAGGGGCTACTTGCATTTCAATAATTAGCTGTACTCCGTTTTCGTCTTTACATAAAACGTCAACTACGCTCTGCTTTTTAGCGGCAATTTCAGGCACGGCAATAGT
>CAMCXV010000011.1 GCA_945883665.1 Rickettsia typhi
ATCACTTCTTTTGGATTTGATTGATCATAGGTTTGGAAAATAACGCGATAGCCTTTTTGTATTTGCATATTAATAATATTTATAAATGAGAATTGTGCTCATCATAACACATTATTTATACGTTGTCACCTTCTATATTACGATTCCTCAAAGAAAAGGGTAATATTTTTCCCCAAAGATCAAAAAAGCTTTGTCATCCTTTGAAAAAGCTTTTTTACTCCATTTAGCTTCTTAAGATACAATGGCAAAGGATTGAATTGACAATTTATTTCAGATCAATGAATACAGAAAAAACCTTAAGAATTTAGCGCTATAATGATTCTTGAACGAAAATAAAAAGCAATTGTTACATCCATCAATTTTCATTCACAGAATTTTTTAACACTAAAATTCATCAAATCATAATCTGGAAACAGATACAATATGAGAAAATTTCAACGATCTAAAAGATGAAATAACTTTATGCAAACACCTTAACAAATGGAAATTATGATTATTTCGTCAGGTATTTTTATGCACTATCTTTAAACAGCACTGATTGAAGCTAATTTCACTTTTTTTGCAAGTCTACTTATTTTTCTTGAAGCTGTGTTTTTCTTAATCAGCCCCTTTGATACTGCGCGCATCATTTCGGACTGTAAAACTACTAAATTCTTCTTAGCCTCATCACCTCCAGAGGAAGATTCAACAGCCGTCACAACTTTTTTAATATAAGTTCTTACTCTAGTTCTTCTACTTTTATTAATAGCAGCTTTTTTTACTGTTTTTCTTATAGCTTTTTCTGTAGATGAATGATTTGCCATTTTATAATTCTCTTATTCTTTATTTTCTTTTTCTATTGTTTTTTGAATATTACCAGTCATAGTCATGCAACCTTTGGCATTTACATCTCTGTCAACGAATTCGATATAAGCTACTGGGGCTGCATCACCATACCTAAAACCAGCTTTCACTATCCTAGTATACCCACCTGGTCTCTCTTTGTATCTAATAGCAAGAACAGAGATTAACTTTTCAGCTGCTACCCTATCTTTAATTTTTGATATAATTTCTCTCCTAACAGCAAGAGTTCCTGTTCTTGCTTTAGTAACCAAGATCTCAACAAAAGGTCTTAGCTCTTTAGCTTTCGGTACAGTAGTCTTGATTTGCTCGTTCATAATCAAAGATGTCGCCATATTTGCAAACATCGCCATTCTATGACTACTAGTTCTATTTAACTTTCTTCCTTTTAACTTATGACGCATTTTTTTATACCTAATGTTTCAACTTATATTATTGCACTTATAGCAGATAATAATCTATAAATTATAACAAAAATCAATATTGATCTTCGTGTTTCTTTGCTAATTCCTCAACATTTTCAGGTGGCCAGCCAGAAATTTCCATACCAAATTTCAAATTAAATTTAGACAAAATTTCTTTTATCTCATTTAGAGATTTTCTACCAAAATTCTGAGTCCTAAGCATTTCAGCTTCTGTTTTTATGACTAAATCTCCGATATAAACAATATTATCGTTTTGCAAACAATTCTGAGACCTAACAGATAGTTCAAGATGACTAACTTTTTTAAGCAACACTGGGTTAAACTCCAACTCTTGCAATAGTTCAGCTCTTTCCTCTTCTTCTTCTTCAAAGCTTACAAATAATTGCAATTGATCCTGAAGAATCCTTGCAGATAATGCTATCGCCATTTCTGGTGTAATAGTACCATCTGTTTCAATAACCATTATTAATTTATCATAATCTGTCACTTGACCCACGCGAGTATCTTCAACTTTGTAAGAGACCTTTCTTACAGGACTAAACAAAGCATCAATAGTTATAACACCTATTGGTAAATCTTTTTCTCTTGCGCTGCTAGCAGGGATATAACCTCTACCAGTTTCACAATAAAACTCTATCTCAAGCTCAGCATCCTTAGACAAAGTACAAAGTTTTTGTTCTGGATTTAATATTTCAACATCAGCACATTTTTCTATCATTCCAGCAGTAACAACACATGGTCCTTTTACATTGAGTCTAATAATTTTAGTCTCAGAGCTATGCATCTTAATCGCTACATTCTTTACATTCAGAATAAGATCAACAAGGTCTTCTTTAATACCTGATTTCGCAGAAAATTCATGCACCACACCTGGTATTTTCATTGCAGTAATCGCAGCTCCTTGTAAAGAAGAAAGCAACACCCTTCTTAAAGCATTTCCGAGAGTTAAACCAAACCCCCGCTCCAATGGCTCGACTACTATATTAGCAACATTAATTTTAACGTCACCAGAATCAACGTAAGTAATTTTCGACGGTTTAATAAGCAAATTCCAATTCTTATTCAGCGCTACCATATTTTTACCTTTATCTAATGTTTTCTTGTTATACCCTTCTTCTTTTCGGCGGTCTCACACCGTTATGGGCAACACTTGAAACATCGGTTATTGAAGTCACAACAAAATTTTGACTAAATACCGCCCTCATAGCAGCTTCACGCTGGGAGCCAGCACCTTTAACCCTTATAGAAACAGTTTTCATACCGTTGTCTTTAGCATTCTCAGAAGCTCTGTCCACTGTAAGTTGTGCAGCATGAGGAGTTGCTTTCTTAGCACCTTTAAAACCATGTGCTCCTGCTGTAGATATAGATATCACATTACCCTGAACATCTGTAAAAGTGACAATAGTATTGTTAAAAGTAGCCTTTATATGAACAACACCAAGAGAAATATTTTTTTTCTTTTTTTTAACTTTGTTAATTGGACTCATTTATATATCCTAAATTATTGTTTCTTTCCAGCGATAGCCACGCGTTTTCCCTTTCTTGTTCTAGCGTTAGAGTGCGTATTCTGACCACGAACTGGTAATCTCCTAATATGTCTTAAACCCTCATAAGAACGTATATCTTTTTTCTTTTTTATATTAAGACTTACTTCCCTTCTCAAATCACCTTCTACTTGGCAATTCTTTTCTATAATAGAACGAAGAACAATCAACTCCTGATCTACTAAATCTTTAACTCTTTTACTTTCCGAAATACCCGCATCCTTACAAATTTTTTGAGCAGAAGTCAGTCCAATACCATAAATATATGTCAGACTAATAACTAATCTTTTGTTTGCTGGAATATTTACACCTGCAATTCTTGCCACAAAATTTCTCCAAATTTTTATAAATAATTAGAACCAGAATAATATAAAGATATCAGATAAAGTCAAATCTTTTTTGCAATCAAACTTATCTCTTTAATAACTTCTTCCTTAGTGCCGCCCGCATTAACAGTAAAAAATCTACCCTTTCTTTTATAATACTCAACTAAAGGTAAAGTTTCTGTTTTATATTCTTTTATTCTTGCTAATACAGTTTTCTCATCATCATCAGATCTTGACGTGAATTCAGTAGATCCACAATTATCACATACACCATCTATTTTTAAACTATCAAAATACTTATTATAAATTGATCCACAAGATTGGCAGCTATAGCGTCCCATTATCCTCTTAACAACTATTTCATCATCAACTTCAAAAAACACTGAGCTAATCTTCGTATCTATATTCTCAATAAAATACTCAGCTTGTTTTAAATTTCTTGGATAACCATCTAAAATACATCCATCATTATAATCACCAGATAAAAGAACCTTTCTAACAATTTTATTTACTAAATCAGAAGGAACAAGTTTACCAGAAATCATATATTCACTCAAGAGCCTTGAATCCTCATTATCAGCACTCGCCATTTTTCTAAAAATATCACCAGTAGAAAGATGAGGAAGCATCAATTTTTCTGATAAAACCTTACCTTGAGTACCTTTACCTGAACCAGGAAGACCCATGAGCAATATAATTTTTTTTATCATTTTTCCTTTAATTTCATTTTTTTTACTAACCCTTCGTATCTAGAACTAAATAAATGAGTCTGAATCTGAGTAAAAGTATCTATAACAACATTTACAACTATTAAAAAACTTGTACCACCCAAAGCAAATGCTACAGAATATTTATTCATTAACACCTCCGGAAGAACACATATTACTGATAAATACAAACCACCAATAACAGTCAATCTTGTAAGTAAATAATCAAAATATTCAGATGTACTCTTACCAGGTCTCTTACCAGCAACGTAAGCCCCATGCTTCCTTAAATTATCAGCCGTCTCCTCAGAGTTAAATACAACAGCTGTATAAAAAAAACTAAAAAACATTATTAGAGATACGTATAAAAAAATAAATAATGGTTTTCCATGACCTAAATAACTAGAAAGTATAGACATAAACTCTGAATTATTACCAGAAAAACCAGTTATAGTTGCAGGAAACAAAAGAACAGAACTTGCAAAAATAGGAGGTATAACACCTGAAGTATTCAATTTTAAAGGCAAATGAGTAGCATCACCACCATAAACTTTATTTCCAACTTGTCTTTTTGGATATTGAACTAAAACTTTACGCTGAGCTCTTTCAAAAAAAATGATTGTCGCTATTATAGCCACAACTCCAAAACAAATTGCAATAACAGCAATAGGAGACATAACTCCTTTTCTAGATAACTCAAACATTCCTATCACAGCGCTAGGAAGACCAGAAACAATACCAATAAAGATTATTAAAGAGGTTCCATTGCCTATTCCACGAGATGAGATCTGTTCCCCAAGCCACATAAGAAGCATAGTTCCAACAACTAAAGTGGTAATTGTAGAAAATTTAAAAATTAAGGAAGGTATTATTACAACTGCGCCATAAGGAGTTATAGTGGATTCTAGACCAATAGCAACCCCATAAGCTTGGAAAGCTGCAAATAATACTGTTAAATATCTGGATAATTGATTTATTTTTCTACGCCCAACCTCCCCTTCTTTTTTCAGGTTCTCCAGTGGTTTATAAGCAATAGTCATTAATTGAATTATAATAGATGCGGTAATATAAGGCATTATCGCGAGAGCAAAAATAGACATTCTGCCAAGAGATCCACCTGAAAGCATATTAAACATACCAAGTATACCGGCTTGGCTCTGCTCTGCCAAACTAGCTAGCGCAACGGAATCAATTCCAGGGATTGGAATAAAAGAACCCAATCTACAAACAAGCAAAATAGATAATGTAAACACTACCCTGCTACTAAGCTCACCTTTTGATTTTTGCATTAATTAACAATCTCTTTATAATACTTCACCACCAGCCTTTTCTATCAATTCTCTGGCACGCTTCGAATAAGCATCTAATTGTACAGATAGTTTAAATTTTATTTCATCAAGACCAGCTAATAATTTCACTGGTATCTTTTTGTTTTTAATATAACCAATATTAACAAGTTGGTTTTTATCAAGAACTTCATTAGCTTTTATTCTTTTTTTAAGTAATAGAACTTCTATGTCTATTACACTAATTGCCGTGTAACTAATAGATTTAGAACTATTGAAACCTCTTTTTGGCAATCTCTTAATTAGTGGCATCTGACCACCCTCAGTTTTTATAGCAACACCAGAACGGGATTTTTGTCCTTTTTCACCACGACCACCAGTCCTACCGGTACCACTACCATTACCTCTACAAATCCTTTTTCTTGGTTTTCTAGAGCCAGGAATATTAAACAATGAATTTATTTTCATCTTATTTTACTCCAGATATAATTTCAAATCTTACTAAATGTTTTACTTTATTAACCATTCCTCTTATAGAGAGAGTATCTTCAAGAATTCTTTCTCTTCCTATTTTATTCAAACCAAGACCCACAAGTGTTTTTCTCTGTTCAGGTATACGACCTATTGGACTCGCAATCTGAGTTACTTTTATATGTGTAAGTTTTGAATTTATCGTTTTTTCAGTCATACCATAAACTCCCATTCTCTTATTTTTCTTCTTTTATCAAATTCACAGAAATCTCGCTAACATTTTTATCTCTTCTTGTAGCAATAATTTTAGGAGTGTTGAGATTACGCAGAGCATCAAAAGTAGCAGTAATCATAGAATTAGGATTGGAAGACCCTAATGATTTTGCCACTATATCTGCAATACCAAGACAGCCGAAAATTGACCGCATCGGACCACCAGCAATAACACCAGTACCAGGAGCCGCCCTTCTAAGCAAAACTTTAGCAGCGCCACTTTTTCCTATAACATCATGATGAATAGTCCTACCTTTATATAAATGTACTGACAATAAATTATTTCTTGCATCTTTTGTAGCTTTTGCCCTTGCTTCAGTAACCTCTTTTGCTTTACCATTACCAAAGCCTACTCTACCATTTCCATCTCCAACTACAACAATAGCTGAAAAAGAAAAATTTCTCCCCCCTTTAACAACTTTTGTCACTCTGTTAACGTGAACTAGCTCTTCGCTTAAACCATCAGTATTTTTAGTAGAATCTTTAGACATTAATTTTCTCTATTAAAAGTTCAAATTTTTTCTTGCTTCATCTGCAAGAGCCTTAATAACGCCGTGATATCTATGACCACCCTTATCAAAAGCGACTGATTTAATTGCTTTCTTAGCCGCTCTTTCTCCTATCAACTTACCAACTTTAATTGCATTCTCGACATGACAATTTGACTTACCAATTTTCCTGATTTCTTTATCAAGAGTTGATGCAGATACCAAAGTTCTTGCGGTTGCGTCATCAATGATTTGAGCATATATGTGCTGACCTGATTTAAAAACAGAAAGTCTATTTCTATCACTAACTTTTTTAAGCTTAATTCTTGTCCTTTCTTTTCTTTTATGAAAATTTTGGTTTTTTGTACTCATATTAAATCCTAAATATTAACCTTTCTTACCTTCCTTTCTCTGCACGTATTCGCCTTTACGCTTAATACCCTTACCTTTATAAGGCTCTGGTGGTCTCTGCCTCTTTATCACCGCAATAAACTCTCCTAGCATTTCTTTATTGATAGACTCAAGAGTTATCACATTTTGTTTAGGAGCTTCAACTTTAATCCCCTCTGGAATTTCAATTTTAGTATTATGACTTTTACCTAAAGTTAAATTTAAATAATTACCTTTAACCGCAGCTCTGTAACCAACACCATTAACTTCCAATTCCTCAAAAAAACCAGTAGTAACACCTTTTACCATTGAGCTAATGATACTTCTTGCAGTACCCCACATAGCTCTTGCTGCATTAGTTACATTCAAAGGTTTTACAATTACCGCATTTTCGCTTTGCTCAATGACAATATCACCAGCAAAAGTTTTTTCTAAAATCCCCTTAGGTCCAAGAATTTTAACATTTAAACCAGAAATCTCTACTTTAGCACCATTAATCAGCGATACTGGTACTTTACCTACTCTTGACATCTTAATACTCTAAAATACTTTACAAATTACTTCACCACCAACATTATGCTTCTTAGCATCTCTATCAGACATAACACCCTTTGAGGTAGAAAGAATATTTATTCCCATATTATTAAAATAACCCTTGAGGTTAGAAATAGGTGAATAGATTCTTTTACCAGGTTTCGACACTTTATGAATCTCAGATATAGCAGGGTTACCAATGCGAGAATATTTTAACTCAACACTAATCTCTCTCTCTTCTGCATTAAAATTATATCCAGAAATATATCCTTCCATTTTTAACACGTCTAGAACTGCACATTTGAGTTTAGAAGCAGGCATATTAACATTAAGCAATTTACTTTTTTGCCCATTTCTAATTCTGGTTAGCATATCTGCTATATTATCGGTCATTGACATAAAAACATTTCCTAAACTTTAAATTTTACCAACTTGCTTTAACAACACCAGGTAACATACCCTTTCCCGCTAAATCTCTTATCATATTCCTAGATAAACCAACTTTGCGATAATAACCTCTAGGTCTACCCGTTATCGCACATCTATTTCTAACCCTTGTTTTAGCAGAGTTTCTTGGAAGCTTTGCTAATTTCAAGACAAGATAAAATCTTTCGTTAATAGGAAGATCTTTTGAATAAATCTCCTCTTTAAGTTTTTTTCTCTTCGAAGCCAAAGAAGTCACCAACTTTTTCCTTTTATCGTTTCTCTGTATAGAACCAATTTTTGCCATAGCAATTTATCTCTAAATTAATTATAAAATGGTAAATTAAATCCAGATAACAAAAGCTTTGCTTCTTCATCTGTTTTTGCTGTAGTAACGATAGTAATGTCCATCCCTCTAATTTTATCAATTTTATCATAATTAATCTCAGGAAATACTATTTGCTCTTTGATCCCAAAAGTCATATTGCCCCTGCCATCAAAGCTTTTCACTGAAAAACCCTTAAATTCTTTTACCCTTGGAAGAGCAACAATCACAAGCCTTTCAAGAAAATCGAACATTCTATCACTTCTTAACGTAACTTTGCAGCCTATTTTCATACCTTCTCGAAGCTTAAAACTAGCGATAGATTTCTTAGCATGCGTTGTATAAGGTCTTTGCCCAGTAATAGCTGTAAGATCAGATATAGCATGATTAATAACTTTTGAATCAGAGACTGCATCACTAACACCCATATTAACTACTATCTTTAACAATTTTGGCATTTGATGTATATTCTTATAGAGGAATTTTTCTTGCAAAGACTTAACTATTTCTTTTATATACAACTCTTTAAATTTAAGCAACATTACTTACCTTCCTTAGAAATTATCTCACCAGATTTTTTTGCAAATCTTACCTTCTTACCATTTTCCAAGATTTTTGTCCCAACCTTGGTAATATCATTTGTTTTTGGGTCTATATGACTCAAGTTTGAAATATGTATGGTAAGTTCTTTTTGAGAAATACCTCCCTCACTATCCTTACTAGGCTTCAAATGCACCTTTGCAAGATTAACCCCAGAGACAATAGCACGGTTTTCTTTAGGAAAAACCTTTAAAACATCACCTATTTTTCCTTTACTTTTACCAGTGATTACCTTAACTTTATCACCTTTCTTTATTTTCAACTTAATCATTTATATTACCTCTTCCGCAAGGGAAACAATTTTTCCAAATCCTTTGCCTCTAAGCTCCCTTGGCACCGGACCAAAAACTCTAGTTCCAATTGGTTCGTTCTGTTTATTTACTAATACGACAGAATTTGAATCAAATTGTATAGTACTACCATCTGGCCTCCTAATACCTTTCCTAGTTCTAACGATAAGAGCCCTATGCACATCGCCTTTTTTTACCTTTCCACCAGGAATAGCTGTTTTTATAGACACAACTATAACGTTACAGCACTCCGTAGTCATGTGATCTGAACCGCCAAGAACTTTTATACACATCACTTTTTTGGCACCAGAATTGTCCGCAACTTTTAGGACGGTTTGCATCTGAATCATAACTTAAACTTCCAAAACATAAATAATATTAAACACAGAATAAAATACAAAATTTTACACAATAAGTCAAAGATTTATTCGCCCAAAACCACCCAACTTTTAGTCTTAGACATAGGTCTACACTCTATAATTCTAACTTTATCACCTTCTTTATACTGGTTTTCAGGATCGTGAGCAGCGTATTTACTAGACCTTTTTACAATCTTCTGATAACGAGGATCTTTAAACCTTCTTTCCACTCTAACCGATATAGTCTTATCACATTTTGCACTTTCAACCGTACCCTGTAAAATCCTTCTAGGCATTATTTTGCTCCAACTTTTCTTCTTCTTGTTAATTCAGTTTCAACTCTAGCAACATTTTTCTTCACTTTTGAAAATCTACTAGTATTAGTTAATTCACCAAGAGTTTTCTGAAACCTTAAGTTAAACAGCTCTTTCTTCAACAAAGAAAGAGAATCTTGTAGCTTTTTATCGTCAAAATCAAGTAAAACTCTTGCTTTATAATCCAAATCACTCATATCTCTTTACCATCTTTGTCTTTACTGGAAGTTTAGAAGCAGCAAGCTCTAAGGCTTTACGTGCAACAACTTCATCAACGCCATTAATTTCAAACATTATTCTACCAGGAGAAACTCTTACCGCAAAATATTCCGGAGACCCTTTACCTTTACCCATACGCACTTCGTTTGGTTTTTTAGAAACAGGAAGATCTGGGAAAATTCTAATAAAAAATCTACCTTGCCTCTTCATTTCTCTAACAGCAGCTCTTCTTGCCGCTTCAATTTGACGGGCAGTAACCCTCAATTGCTCTACGGACTTTAAGCCAAACATTCCGAAGCTCAGCATCGTCCCAGCTTTTGCTTTTGGAGCAACCCTACCCTTATGAGCTTTTCTAAATTTTTGCTTTTTTGGAGCTAGCATTACATCTCTTCCACAATTAATTAATTAAAACAATATTATCTTTTACTCTGAGTATAGTCGCCTCTATAAATCCAAACTTTCACACCAATCACCCCATAAGTAGTATGAGCTTCAGATGTGGAATAATCTATATCAGCGCGAAGAGTATGAAGAGGAACCCTACCCTCTCTATACCACTCGGTTCTAGCTATCTCAGCACCACCTAAACGACCAGAGCAAGAAACCTTTATTCCCTTTGCACCCTGCTTCATACTATTTTGCATTGCTGTTTTCATAGCCTTTCTAAAAGAAACCCTACTCTCCAATTGCTGAGTAATAGTCTGAGCAGTAATAGCAGAATCCAGAGCTGGTTTTTTTACTTCATGAATATTTATAAAAACTTCACAACCAACTATTGCATGAGCATCTTTCTTTAATTTCTCAATGTCAGAACCACTCTTACCAATAATAATACCAGGTTTTTTAGCATGAATATTTATCACTACATTGTTACTTGATCTATGAATAATCACTCTACTTACCTGAGCAACTTTATAACGTTTTACAATCAAAGCTCTGATTTTAAAATCTTCAAGCAATTTAGCTGCATAATCATTTTCTGCATATAAAACAGAGTCCCAATCTTTATTAAGCGTAGGCCCCACTCTAAAACCATGAGGATTTACCTTTTGTCCCATACTAATTCTCCTCTTTTTCGGAAACCGTTATATACAAACTACTAAAAGGCTTATTGATTCTAGCACTTCTACCCCTTGCTCTTGGTCTTACTCGTTTCATTACAAACGACTTTCCAACAGTGGCAGAATTGACAAATAAACTATCAATATCCAATCCCATATTATTTTCAGCATTGGCAACAGCCGACTGAAGACATTTTCTTACATCAATAGCTATCCTTTTCGGACAGAAAGCCAATTGAACCAAAGCTTCAGAAACTTTCATTCTTCTAATCATAGCCGCAACTAAATTTAATTTTTGAGCACTTGTTCTTAAATTTTTTGCAGATGCTTTTACTAATATACCCATCTTCACCCTATGTTATTTTCTTTTAACTTTTTTATCAGCCCCATGACCATAATAAGTACGAGTAGGAGAAAACTCTCCAAATTTATGACCAACCATTTCCTCAGTTACAGAAACCGGGATAAACTTATTACCATTATGCACAGCAAAAGTAAATCCAACAAAAGTCGGTATAATAGTCGATCTTCTAGACCATGTTTTTATAACATCTTTTTTACCAGAAACAATTGTTTTTTCAATTTTCTTTAATAAATAACCATCTACAAAAGGACCTTTCCATGCTGAACGCGCCATAGCCTTACACCTTACTTAGTTTTTCTTTTTAAAATGAACCTAGACGTAAGCTTGTTCTTACGTGTTTTCTTACCTTTAGTCGGCTTACCCCAAGGAGTCACTGGATGACGTCCACCGGAAGTTTTACCCTCTCCACCACCATGAGGGTGATCAATAGGATTCATAGCCACCCCTCTCACAACCGGTCTTCTACCAAGCCATCTATTTCTACCAGCCTTGCCAATATTAATATTTTTCTGATCAGGATTTGATACAATACCAATTGTAGCTTTGCAATCAAGAGGAATTAATCTTAACTCTCCTGAAGCTAATTTAACTTGCGCATAACCAGAATCTTTACCAGCCAAACTCACAGAAGTACCAGCAGATCTAGCTAATTGCCCACCTTTTCCAGGTTTCATTTCAACATTATGAACAATGGTACCAACCGGTATATTCCTAAGAGGTAAACAATTACCGATCTTAATATCAGAATCAGCACCACAAGTTACTTTATCACCAACTTTTAGATTATTAGGAGCTAATATATAAGACTTCGAACCATCCAGATGATCAAGCAAAGCAATAAAAGAAGTTCTATTTGGATCATACTCCAACCTCTCCACAACAGCTTCACCATCCACAGATCTCTTAAAATCAACAAGCCTGTAAAGCCTTTTATGCCCACCGCCTCTGTGCCAAGAAGTAATTCTACCAGTATTATTTCTACCACCTGTATTGCTTTTTCCTTTTGTCAAAGGCTTATACGGATCACCTTTCCATAAATTACTTTTATCAACCTGAACTAATTCTCTCTGCGAAGGAGTAGTAGGATTATAATGCTTTAATGCCATTTATTTGCCCTCACCAGTAAAATCAATAGTATAGTCCTTTTCTAAAGTCACTAGAGCTTTTTTTATGTCAGATCTACGACCAAGAATACCTTTAAATTTCTTTTCTTTACCTTTTTGATTAAGAACATTAACAGACTTTACTTTTACTGCAAAAATTTCCTCAACAGCTTTCTTTATTGAAGGTTTTTCAGCATTACGAGCAACTTCAAAAACATATTTCCGCAAATCACCTAAAAAATTAGATTTTTCAGTAATAATCGGATTTCTTATCAAATCATATTTGCTAATAGCCATTATTTTAACCTCTCTTCTAAAAGTGGCAATGCGCTCTTAGATATTAAAATATAATCGCTATTGATTATATCATATACATTGGCACCGATAACAGGAACTACACAAGCATTAACAGCCGATTTCGCTGACAATTTCATATTGTGATCAACCTCTTTCCCATCTATAATAAAAAATTTACCAGAACCAAAATGAGCTAATGACTTCACTAAATCAGCAGTTTTTGGTTTATCCATTTTCGTTGAATCTATAATATGCACCCCACCTTCCGAAAACTTAATCGAAAGAGCATGCCTCATACCAAGCTTCCTAACCTTTTTTTGCAACTTAATTTCATGAGATCTAGTTACTGGACCAAAAGCAATACCACCACCACGACGTTGTACACCTCTTGCATTACCTTGTCTAGCATTACCAGTACCCTTTTGCTTAAATGGTTTTTTACCGGAGCCAGAAACTTCACCAACTGTTTTGGTTTGATGAGTACCACTCATGGCTTTAGCTCTCTGCCAATCCACTACTCTTTTTATAATGTCTATTCTTGCTTCTAGACCAAATATGGAATCATCTATCTCAATGTCACCCACCTCTTTATTGTCTAGACTTAATAGCTTGGCTTTCATACAACTCTACCTAATTAACTCTCTTATATTTAATTTGATACAGATTTCTTAACTGCATCTTTGACGTACACATAACCACCCTTTGAACCAGGCACATTACCACTTACAATCAACAAACCATTTTCAACATTGAAATCAACAATTCTCAAATTTTGCACAGTAACAGCGACGTCACCCAGATGACCAGCCATTTTCTTACCTTTGAAAACTTTACCAGGATCCTGACATTGACCAATAGATCCGTGCGAACGATGAGAAACAGAAACACCGTGAGAAGCTTCTAAACCACGAAAGTTATGTCTTTTCATAGCCCCAGCAAAGCCTTTACCTATAGAACTACCAGAAACGTCAACAAATTGACCAATTTCAAAGTAATCAGACTTTATCTCAAAACCTACATCAAGCATATTAGCTTCAGAAACTCTAAACTCCTTTAGTTTTGCCCTTGGCTCCACTTTTGCGTTAGCAAATACTTTTTTCATTGATTTAGAAACTTTATAAGACTTCTTCAATACAGCACCTAAAACAACCGCATTATAACCATCCTTATCAGCAACTTTACGAGCTACAACTTGGCAGTTATCAACATGAAGAAATGTTAGTGTTATTCTTTTTCCATCGGTAGTGAATTTTGAACTCATACCCAATTTTTTTGCAATCAAACCCGTTCTCATTTCGAAACACCTACCAATTTAATTTCAACATCTATACCAGCTGGTAAATCTACTTTCCTTAAAGCCTCAACAGTTTGAGGAGTAGGATAATTAATGATCACAAGCCTTTTTTGAGTTCTGATCTCAAATTGCTCTCTAGATTTTTTATCTATATGAGGAGACCTATTAACAGTAAACCTTCCAATTGACCTTGGAAGAGGAATAGGACCACTAACATCTGCACCAGTTCTTTTAACGGCATTAACTATTTCTCTAGTTGCATGCTCAAGAGAACGATGATCAAATGACTTGAGTCTAATTTTTATCTTCTGATTATTCATTATTAACCTATATTTAAAACAGCTAGTAAAAACCTAAAAGGCTAAAACACACATTTAAAATCCGATTTAATAAAAATATTAAATCGGATTAATTAATTTATTTTATTATTTTCGACACAACACCAGCACCAACTGTTCTACCACCTTCACGAATAGCAAAACGTAAGCCTTCATCCATAGCCACAGGCGCAATCATTTTTACAATGATTTTTGTATTATCACCAGGCATAACCATTTCTTTACCATCCAACAACTCGACCTCACCAGTAACATCGGTAGTTCTAAAATAGAACTGAGGACGATAATTCTTAAAGAACGGAGTATGACGACCACCCTCTTCTTTCGTTAAAACATAAATTTCAGCCTCAAACTCAGTATGAGGATTAATAGAACCTGGTTTAGCAAGAACCTGCCCCCTAACCACATCTTCTCTTTTTGTACCACGCAGAAGAATTCCAACATTATCACCAGCCTGACCAGAATCAAGAAGTTTTCTAAACATTTCAACACCAGTACAAGTAGTTTTTTCCGTAGGTTTAATACCAACAATCTCTATCTCTTCGCCAACTTTTACAACACCTTGCTCTATTCTACCAGTTACAACAGTACCACGACCAGAAATTGAGAAAACATCCTCAATAGGCATCAAGAAAGTTTTATCAGTAGCACGAACAGGTTGCGGAATGTAAGAATCAACAGCATCCATTAACTCGTCGATACATTTAGAATCTACACCATTTAACACCTCAAGAGCAGAACCTTTAATAACAGGTATATCATCACCAGGATAATCATAAGCTGTAAGCAGCTCTCTAACTTCCATTTCAACAAGTTCTAACAAATCAGGATCATCTACTTGATCAACTTTATTTAAAAACACCACAAGAGAAGGAACACCTACTTGACGAGCAAGCAAAATATGCTCTCTAGTTTGAGGCATAGGTCCATCAGCAGCTGATACAACAAGAATAGCACCATCCATCTGGGCGGCACCTGTTATCATGTTCTTAACATAATCAGCGTGACCAGGGCAATCGACGTGCGCATAATGTCTTTTATCAGTTTCATACTCAACATGGGCAGTAGAAATAGTAATACCCCTCTCTCTTTCCTCTGGAGCACCGTCAATGTCATCATATTTTTTCTCAGTCGCTTGACCTTTCTTAGCGAGAACTTTAGTAATAGCAGCGGTTAAAGAGGTCTTTCCATGATCAACGTGACCAATAGTACCAATGTTACAGTGCGGTTTATTTCTTTCAAATTTTTGTTTAGCCATAACTTTAATAATCTCCCGAAACTTTATTTATTTACAAATTAACATACAACTAACTCATCTCCTTAACCACGACATCCAAAAAAATGGAGCGGGTGATGGGAATCGAACCCACGTGGCCAGCTTGGAAGGCTGGAGCTCTACCATTGAGCTACACCCGCATCAGGCTTTCATATAATCCATAAAACAACAAAGATTATATGGTGGAGGGAGAAGGATTCGAACCTTCGAACGCATACGCGGGCAGATTTACAGTCTGCTGCCTTTGACCGCTCGGCCACCCCTCCGTTTTTAAAGATCACAACAAAAATAGATCATCTACACGCTAAACGCAAGCAATTAATTATTTCTTCCAACAATTTTAGGTTATTGACTAAATTTCAGAACAAACTAAATCTTTTGGTTGATAGTTTTTATAATAAATAGTATTTTATGTCAAGAACAAATTTAAACAACTAAAATCTTGTAATCGTGAAAAATCATAAAAAGCCAGCCTCAAATAACCATAATTTATACTATATGTATGGAAAACATGCGGTTTTAGCTGCTATTGATAATAAGAATAGAAATATTGAAAAAATTTATTGTTTAGAAAAAACTTTTCTTGAATTAAAAAATAAACTCAGTAACCTTCACATCGAAATAGTTTCCAGTGATTTTTTTGATAAAAAAATTGGAACAGGACAAACTCACCAAGGTATATTAGCGCTAGTTCATTCTGTATTTTTAAATAATATAAATGAGATGGATTTCACTTCAAACATCGACAGATTAGTAATACTAGATCAAATAACTGATCCCCAAAATATTGGCGCTATAATAAGAAGCGCAGCTGCATTTGGTATTACAAAATTAATTCTTCCAGCAGACAATACTCCCGAAGAAAATGCAGCTATAGCAAAAGCAGCATCAGGATCACTTGAACTAGTTCAGATAGCAAAGGTTACAAATATAAAGACAACTATTGAAACATTAAAAAGAAAAGATTTTTGGATAGCTGGTCTTGATTTAAAAGGAAAAGATGATTTATCCAATTTATCTGAATTTAACAAAATTGTCATAATAATTGGATCAGAAGGCAAGGGAATGAGACGCCTAACAACGGAATCATGTGATTTTTTAATTAAAATACCTATTTCAAATAAGGTTGAAAGTCTTAACGCTTCTAACGCAGCAAGTATTATTTTTCACGCTCTAAGCATTCTATAAAAGCACATTTACACAAAATAACATTGATAAAATTATATTTCTTGCCAATTATCTCCATAAGACACATCAACCACAGTTGGCACATCAAGAACAATAATATTTTCCATTATAGATTTCACTAATTTTGTTATATCCTGAACTTCTGACAGCGGAGATTCAAATACTAATTCATCATGAATCTGTAGAATCATTTTAGTTTGAAAAGATTCTGATTGTAATTTTTTATCTATTGCAACCATTGCCATTTTAGCAATATCCGCAGTAAGACTTTGCATAGGAGCGTTAATTGCAGCACGCTCTGCAAATGATCTCAAAGCATGATTTTTATTATTAATCATGGGAACATAACATCTTCTACCCAGTAGATTTTCTACATAAAGATTTTGCCGAGCAAAATTAATAGTATCCGCCATATATTTTTCAATGCCAGGGTATTCTTGAAAATATTTTGCTATGTAATCCGCGGCAGATTTTCTGGTAATATTTAAATTCTTCGCAAGACCAAAAGAACTAATTCCATAAATTATACCAAAATTGATTGCTTTAGCATTACGTCGCAACTCAGAAGTTACCTCATCAATTTTTACACCAAAAATTTGACTTGCAGTTTGTTTATGTATATCTTCTCCTTTTATGAAAGCCTCTTTAAGAGTCTTTATATTTGCAACATGACTTAAAATTCTAAGCTCAATCTGTGAATAATCAGCTGAAATTAACTTATAACCTGGTGGCGCAATAAAAGCCGCTCTGATATTATTACCCTCTTTTGTACGAATAGGTATATTTTGAACATTTGGATTATTAGAGCTTAAACGACCAGTAGTAGTTGAAGTTTGCAAGAAAGTAGTATGTATTCTATTATTTCTTGCATCAGCTTGCTTAGGCAAAGTATCTGTATAAGTATTTTTTAGCTTTGTTAAATGCCTATATTTTAGAATTAAATCTGCAATTCCATAACCATCTTCACTCAATTTTTCTAAGATTTCCACCCCCGTAACATATGATTTTGATTTACCAGAAATCTTAGAAAATGGTAACTTCAATTTTTCAAATAAAATTTGCCCCAATTGTTTTGGAGATGATATATTAAACTCTTCTCCACAAAATTTAAAAATCTCTTTTTCAAGAAATGATATTTCTTTTTCAAATTCACTGGATAATACACGTAAATAAGGAATATTAATTTTAATACCACAAACTTCCATATAATGTAAAATTCTACACAAAGCTAGATCGATTGTTTGATACAGATGTAAAGTTTTTTGTTCAAAAAGCTTTTTTTTCATTATTTCATAACAATGGATGAAATAATGCGATAAATTAGTGATGGATAAAGCAATATCAACATTACTATTAGCATGGTGATTTATTATTTCCACAATAGATTTAGTTTTATTGCCAGCAGAAAGACAATAATCCATAAGAGATAAATCATCAAAACTCTTTAGCGGCTCTGTAAAATTTTTATATAAACTTTTTAAATCAAAAGTAATTTTTTTTACAGCGGAATTGGTAAATAATTCGTTAATAAATTCATTATAATAAATTGATTCAGAGTCCATATTTGCATAGGAAAACAAATCTACATTATGAACTAATTTTTGTAGGTTATAGTTAAGTAAGAATAATTGTTTTTCAAATGCAATGGAAACAATTATTCGTGAATCTATCTGCTCGAATGAAACAGCTATCACACCAACTTTCTCTATCTGATCTTTCAAAAATGATAAAGAATCATCCGAATCAACAATGATTCTTTTTGGCTCAGCATGTTCTAAAATCAAAATATTAGGACTGATTTTCTGAGCATGTTGCTCAATTTTTATATTAAACAAATTTTCAATTCTTTTACCAAGAGATCTAAATCCATATTCAATAATAAATTCAGCAATTTTTGATTCTTTACTACTTAACCAAGAAAATGTATCCAGATTTTCAGGAATATCCACCTCCGTATCTAGCCCCACTAATTGCCAAGATAAAAATGCCTGATCTTTAAAATTAATTAACAATTCTTTCTGCCTTAAACTCTTAATTTTATCAAGAGAGGAGTACACTCCTTCTAAATTATCAAAATTATTAATTAACTCTGCAGCAGTTTTTGGACCTATACCCTTTACACCAGGAATATTATCAGATGAGTCACCCATCAAAGCCTGAACCTCTCGAAGCTTATTAGGTAAAACCCCAAACTTTACCAGAACATCCTCGGCTGATATAAATTTTGATTTTACAGGATCGTAAATTCTAATTTGATCATCCATTAACTGTAACAAATCTTTATCAGATGAAATTATTATTGCATTGTGCCCATTATACACACAGTTTTTGGCTATACTGGCAATAATATCATCAGCTTCAAAACCATTTTTTGAAAGCACGCAAAAATTCAACGCTTCAGCAGCTTTACGAACTATTGGCAATTGAGAAATCAAATCTTCTGGCGCCGGCGGTCGATTTGCTTTATATTCGTTAAACAAGTCGTGACGAAAGTTTTTTCCCTTGCTATCAAGAACCACAACAGCATATTCTGGATTAAAATCATTAATTAATTTTAAAAGCATCGAGGTAAAACCATAAATGGCTCCTACAGGCTGCCCTTCTGGTGATGTTAAAGGAGGTTGTACATGATAAGCTCTAAAGACAAATCCATAACCATCGATTATTAGCAACGGCTTGTTTTCTGATTTTTTATTCATAATATTTTAGATTGTAAATTAGAATGGCTGATTAGCAATAATCTTATTAGCAATCTCTAATTCTTGTTGAGTATTTACTCCTAAAACAAGCTGATGATTGTTAGAAGTATAATATGTAACTTTTTCACCAGCATTACTACAAATTTCAATTATTTGAGTTAGATATAATTCTTGAGCTGAATGTTCTAACGACTGATCTAGACAAGCTGGTAAATATTTTTCTAAAACACCAGGTGCAAAAGCCATAATACCAGAATTACATAATTTTATTTTTTTTTCTAAATCATTTGCTACTTTAAACTCAACTATTTTTTGAAAATCACCTTTTTCATCAACTATTATTCTACCATATTCATTTGGTTCTTCATGCTCAAAAACCAGAGCCGCTATTTCAGCTTTTGAAAATTCAAGATGGTCAAATAATTCCGTTATTATTGATGATGTAATAAGGGGATTATCTCCATAGATAACAGCATTTTGTATGGAGTGATTAATTAAAGAATTAGCAACCCATACGGCATGAGCTGTGCCAAGTTGTTCCTCTTGCAAAGCAAATTTGCATTTATTTTTAAAAATAGGTAGATACTCCGCTATATGATCCGAATATACTAAAATAATATCATTAGTCACGGTATAAGCATTATCTAAAACCATCTGAAGCATAGGTTTCCCTCCTACTTCATGCATTACTTTCGGCAAGTTAGATTTCATCCTACTACCTTTTCCAGCAGCCAAAATAATAATTTGTTTTTGCATAAATTTATCTACATTTTATAATATGTGATTAAACACTGTTATGAATAAATACAATATATTCTATTACTTACTAGTTAAATGTCTAGTCTGGAAACAAACATTTCTTACAAAAGTAAAAACAGATACGAAATATTATGTAATAAAATTTTATTTGCTAGAAATTTAAACTGTTAATATTATTAGGTATTAAATAGTATTTTGATTTAGATAACAATGCAACTAACCATTCAGAATCCGATAAGTTGTTTTGGAATTGGTGTACATTCTGGTAACAAAACACAAGTTACATTAAAACCAGCTAATAAAGATGTTGGTATTGTTTTTGTTAGAACAGATGTTTCATCTGTTGACAATAAAATTATTGCAAATTATGCAAACGTCTTCGATACTTCTTTATCAACTTCTATAAAAAATAATGCCGATATTTGCGTTTCAACAATTGAACATCTAATGGCAGCAATCTGGGGATGTGGTATTGACAATTTAATTATTGAAATAGATGGATTAGAAGTACCAATAATGGATGGTAGTAGCAAGCCATTTGTTTTTATGATAGAATGCGCTGGATTAAAATATTTAACAGCTCCTAAAAAATATCTTAAAATACTAAAAGAAATTAAAATAACAGACTCTGGTAGTGAAATTTTTTCTTACCCTTCTGATGAAATGATAATTGATTTAACAATTGATTTTGCAAGCAAAGTTATTGGAAAGCAAAGTTACAACTTTTCGCCTAGGAAAAATTTTAAAGACGATATAGCAAATTCAAGGACTTTTGGCTTTGTTCAAGATCTTGATTATTTACAAAGTAGAGGTCTTGCTAAAGGTGCCTCTCTTGATAATGCAATCGGCATCGATAAAGACATAATTTTAAATCATGAAGGATTGCGCCATGATAACGAGTTTGTTCGTCATAAAATGTTAGATCTAATGGGCGATTTATATACAACTGGTACAAATTTTATCGGAAAAATAGATGGATACAAAACTAGTCACAATCTAAATAATCAATTTTTAAGAAAAATATTTAGCGATCCATATTCTTACGCTTTTGTGGAAACAAACTATTAACATTATAGCCTGCTTCCAATATAACCTTTTATATACGTTTCTATGTTTTTACATTAGCTGTTTTGCTTAATAACACCAAGAAATCTTAATTTATATTATAAGCTTCTCTTAACATGACCAGAATATAATTGACGTGGTCTTGTAATTTTAAATTCTGGATCCTCCCACATTTCTTTCCATTGAGAAATCCAGCCAGAAGTTCTAGCTACCGCAAATAAAACCGTGAACATAGCAGGAGCTATACCCATCGCTTTATATATAATACCAGAATAAAAATCAACATTCGGATATAATTTTCTTTCGATAAAATATTCATCATTAAGAGCTATTTTCTCAAGCTCCATAGCTATTTCAAGCACCTTGTTTCCTTTTGATTGCCCCAATTCTTCGAGTACTTCTTTACAAGTCTCTCTAAGAACAGCTGCTCTTGGATCATAATTCTTATAGACTCTATGACCAAAACCCATCAAACGGAAACTATCATTTTTATCTTTTGCACGCTTAATATATGTTGGTATATTTTCAATCGAACCTATTTGCTCTAACATATTAATTACAGCTTCATTAGCGCCGCCATGAGCGGGACCCCAAAGAGAAGCTATTCCCGCACTAACAGCTGCAAAAGGATCTGGTCCAGAAGAGCCGACTGTACGAACTGTTGATGTTGAAGCATTTTGTTCATGATCTGCATGTAAAATAAAAATTTTATCCAATGCTTTGGCAAGAACTGGATTTACTTTGTACTTCTTACTAGGAGAAGCGAACATCATATGCAGAAAATTTTCGGTAAAAGATAGTTCCTCCAATGGGTATACAAAAGCTTGACCAAGAGAATATTTGTAAGTCATAGCCGCAATAGTTGGCATTTTAGCAATCATTCTAAGAGCCGTTAGATTACGCCCTTTTGGAGAGTTCATATCAATAGTTTCATGGTAAAAAGCTGAAAGAGATCCAACTACTGATAACATAACAGCCATTGGATGCGCTGAATGGCGAAACGCACCAAAAATATTCCGTGTTTGTTCATTAACAAGAGAATGATAAGCGATATTTTCTTTAAATTCCTTATATTCCAATTTATTAGGTAATTCTGCATTAAGTAGAAGATAAGATACCTCAAGAAAATCTTTGTTTTCCGCAAGTTCTTTTATATCATAACCTCTGTGTCTTAAAACACCATTATCGCCATCAATATAGGTTATAGCCGATGTACAAGAAGCTGTAGACATAAAGCCTGGATCATATGTAAAATAACCAGTTTGACTATATAATTTTGTAACATCTATTACATCTTGACCAATTGAAGCTTTTTTGATTGGTAATTTATAAGTTTTATCTTTAATCTTAATCTCTGCAAATTCTTCAACCATTTTAAACCTCTTATATTTTATTTTTCTGTAAACTAGCCACAATATTTTATTGTAGTTTATTGCAAGAAATCTTTGTAATTAAAATCATAAAAATTAAAGATCTTTTTTTATAAATTGTTGTATCTTTATTAAATCGAACCAACTATCTTTTTTCTTAGCTGGTTGACGAAGAAGATATGCAGGATGAAAAATTGCCATAGTATTAATAGGTTTTAGCAAATATTTATTCTGATAAAAATGATTATTTGTTCTAGCTGCATTGATAGTAATTTTATCACCGAGCAATCCTGTAACAGCTGTGCTACCAACGCAAATTATAAGTTTAGGATTTATAAGGGAAATATGTTTTTCTAAAAAAGGACGACAAATCTCTATTTCTTGTTTTGTAGGTCTCCTATTTGCTGGAGGTCTCCAAAAAACTGTATTGGTTATGTATATATTTTCTTTTCTTGATAAGCCTATAGTAAAAAGCATTGCATCAAGTAACACTCCGCTTTCTCCACAAAATGGTACACCTAATTCATCCTCTTTTGCTCCCGGAGCCTCACCAATTAACATTATTTTTGCATCTGGGTTACCATCTGCAAATACTGTGTTTATAGCGAAATTTTTTAAATCACAACCATTGAAATCTATTATCATTGATTTTAATTTATCTAATGAATCAGCATTATCTGCTAATTTTCTTGAATCATTAGTATGAAGATCTATTGGTTTATTATTAGCAAGTTTTTTATCACTATAATTATCACTCTGATGCACAAAAATTTCTTCCTGATATTTTGTATTTGCAGCAAAATTTTCAATCCAAGAAATATTACTATCTTTTCTTTCAGAAAAATAATATTCTATGCCAATTGATTTTAACCAATTTAGATGTTCTAATTTTTGAGCTACCTTGTTCATAAAACGTTTTGTTTAACAAATTATAAGGTTTTAATTCACAAATCAACATTATTTATTCTATAACTTAAATATGCCAATATATAACTTAACTATACCAGAAAATTTACATGGTCAGAGAGTTGATAAAGCTATCTCTTTATTATGTGATAATGTTTCGCGAAGCCAAATTCAAAAAGCTATTAAAAATCATAAACTCACATTAAACAACGAAATAGTTTCAAATTTATCTATGCGAATCAAGGTAAATGATCAAATAAATTTACTTCTGGAAGAAGAGGAGCAGCAAACTGGAATAATACCAGCAAATATACCACTTGATATTGTTTATGAAGATGATGATTTAATCATATTAAACAAGTCATCTTCTATGACTGTACATCTTGGAGCCGGTAATTACAAAGAAACCTTGGTGAATGCTTTGCTTTATCATACTGATCAATTATCTACTGAAGGGGGAGAGATTAGACCGGGCATTGTACATAGATTAGATAAAAACACTTCGGGACTAATGGTTATTGCAAAAAACAATTCCGCACATAGATCGCTTGCATCGCAATTAGAGTCAAGAACACTTAAAAGAAAATATAAAGCATTGGTTTGGGGTATAATTAGACCTCAAGAAGGTTCTATAAATCAACAAATTGCAAGAAGCAAGATGGATCGCAAAAGAATGACAACAGTTAAATCTGGCGGTAAAGTTGCATTAACTCATTACAAAACATTAGAAATTTTTAAGAGTGGTCTTTTTAGTTTGCTAGAATGCCAACTTGACACTGGCAGAACTCATCAAATTCGTGTGCATTTAAGCCATATTGGTCATTCTATTTTAGGTG
This sequence comes from Rickettsia typhi, assembly GCA_945883665.1. Classification (GTDB taxonomy): domain Bacteria; phylum Pseudomonadota; class Alphaproteobacteria; order Rickettsiales; family Rickettsiaceae; genus Megaera; species Megaera typhi_B. Next base: position 24,371 of record CAMCXV010000011.1, read on the forward strand.
ATCAAACTTACGGGAACAATAAGAGAAAAATCACTAACTGCTCCGATGCATTAAAAACAAAACTTACAGAATTCAAACATCAAGCTTTACATTCTTTTTATATAGGTTTTATCCATCCTACATCTGGTAATTTTATAGAGTTTGAAAAAGAATTACCACTAGATTATACCGAAATTATTACTTTTCTTAGAACAAGTTAGTTGACTTTCGAGCGTTTTAAAAATAGAGTCTCGATCTGAAATGTTTATAAATTAGAATTATTGTGTTTAAAATAAAAATTTTATTACTGCTTATAACATTATTTTCATTATCAGCTTGTTTTGAGAATAAAGACGAGAATGTTTGGATTGTAGGTACCAGTGCTGATAACCCTCCTTATGAATTTATAAAGAATGGTGAAATAGTTGGATTTGACATTGATTTTATTACTGAAGTTGCAAGGCATTTAGGCAAAAAAGTAGAGTTTAAAAATATGGAATTTCATACTCTACTCGCTGCACTTTCTAGCAACAATATTGATTTAGTTTTGGCTGGTCTATCGGTGACTCCAGAACGTATACTAAGAGTAGACTTTTCTGACCCGTATCACTCTACAAAAATTGTAGTTTTATATCGAGGAGAAGATAATTTCAAAAACTTTCAAGATCTTAAAAAGAAAAAAATTGGTGTGCAGCTCGGCACAATATGGGGGTTAATTGCTCATGATTTAGCTGTAATCAATGGCTTCAGTATTATTTCTTTATCTAATAATTTGATGCTTGTAGAAGAGTTAAAATCCAAACGGATTGATGCAATAGTATTAGAGGAGAATCAAGCAAAAAAATTTATCGAGATGTACCCCACTATGTCTAAATTTGTTGATCAAAATTTCTCTTCCTCATTTGCTATTGCTATGACCAAGAATTTTGCAAATAAAAAAAATATAAACCACGCCATTAAAGCTCTAACAAGCAATGGTACGATAGAGACATTAGCTAGAAAATGGGGGTTAGTAGGTGCTGATTGAAGAGTTTAAAGCTGCCGCAGGAAAATATCCAACTGGAATAACTATTGTATCCGCTAAATATAACAATAACTTTTATGGATTCACATCCAATTCATTTAGCTCTGTTTCTCTAGAACCAACTTTGGTTTCTTTTTGTTTAAGTACAAAAGCTAATAGTTTTGATGCTTTTATAAATACAAAAAACTTTGCTATTAATATTTTAGCATCTAATCAAAAAGATTTAGCTATTCATTTTGCTTCTCCAATTGCTAATAAATTTCAAAATATTAATTTTATAGAAAATGAGTTTGGTACTCCTATCATAAATAATAGTTTAAGCTCTATAGAATGCGAAAATTATCAGCAAATAAATTGTGGTGATCATTACATTTTCATAGGGAAAGTTTTTAAAGTACAAATCAACTCTGATTTAAAAAATAAATATCCATTAATTTATTATGGAAAATCTTATACAGAATTAAAATGACTATTAAAATCGGTTTACATGGTTCTTCTGGAAAAATGGGCATCGCAATTCAAGATGCTATTGCAAGACAAAGTGATAAATTCTCATTAGCAACAAAATTCACAAGAGTTGAAAAAGATAGTCAATTACTAGAATTTTGCTCAAATTCCGATTTAATAATTGATTTTTCTGCAGCTGATGCATTACAAAATCTTCTTGAAGCAGCAATTAAGACTAATAAGAAAGTAGTTATCGGCACTACTGGATTATCGAATGATCATATTCAAGCAATTAAAAAAGCTTCTACTTCTATTGCAATATTATATGCATCAAATACTAGCATTGGAGCTAATCTTATTATAGAAATGGCTGGTAAAATTTCTAAGATCTTAGAAGATTATGATGTAGAGATTATTGACATACATCATAAATATAAAAAAGATGCTCCATCTGGTACAGCTCTTGCAATTGGTCAAAACATAGCTATAAACAGAAAACAAAAATTTGAAGATATTGCAGTGTTTGATAGAATAAATAAAGGTGTTAGACGAAAAAATGATATAGGTTTTTCTTCTCTAAGAACTGGTGATATTTGTGGAAAACATAAAGTTATATTCGCAGGATCAAGCGAAGTAATTACTATAGGTTCAGAAGCTTTAACAAGAGATGTATTTGCTGATGGAGCATTATTTGCTGCCAAATGGCTAAATTCTCAAGAAAATCCAGGGCTTTACTCAATGCAAGATATACTAAAATTATAAACTTTGATAATTTTATTTCAAACTCAATAAGAATTCATGGTAATTGATTGTTCATAGATTAGTTTAATATAAGGGCATTACAAACTTTCTTTTTTCAATTTCTATATTTGAGTTAACTGAGAATTCAAAAGTTAACTCAAATAGTCTATGTTAATTACGCCCTAATCTCCTTCTAGATCCATCTGTTGTTCACTTTCTCCAGCAACTGGAATAGCTGGTGTAACATTCTTTCTGTACTTTCGTTTTAAATCAGTAGCAAAATATATGTACAAGCTATTGTAAAGCGATAAAACACATTTTACCTTTTGAGTTAGAATTTAATATAAACAAGAGGGTAATGAATATGTTTTATCAAGAA
>CAMCXV010000012.1 GCA_945883665.1 Rickettsia typhi
TAGCCCTACGAAACGCAGCAAAAAAATGGACAATGCCACTCAAAGATTGGCCGTTAGCACTAAATCAATTTGAAATACTTTGTGGTGATTTTAAATATGATTTATTGGAAAATAAAAAATAGAACTTACACAAAGTTTATGATTGACTCTGGAAAATAAAAAATAGAACTTACACAAAGTTTATGATTGACTCTATTGAACTCAAAAAACCTTGTTTAATTCTTTTGTAAGATCATCATAACGTTTAAATTTCACAAGAGCCTCTTCTAGATTATCTAGTTTAAGCATGCATGGTCCATCGCTAGGTGCGTTGTCTGGATCTTGATGAGTTTCTATGAAAAGCCCAGCAACTCCAGCACTAAGGGCGCATCGAGCTAATAGCTCAACATATTGTCTTTGACCACCACTGCTATTACCGGCTCCTCCTGGCTGTTGGACTGAATGAGTAGCATCAAAAAAAACAGGGGCTCCAGTTTCTGCCATTTGTGGTAGAGCTCTCATATCCGAGATTAAGCTATTATAACCAAAACAAGTACCCCTATCGGTTAAAATAATACCAGCTGCATTAAAAGCTTTTAATTTTTCATAGATATTTTTCATATCCAATGGTGCAAGAAATTGTCCTTTTTTTACCTTAACAATTTTGCCAGTTATAGCAGCTGCCATTAGTAGATCAGTTTGTCTGCATAAGAAAGCTGGAATTTGTAAGATATCTGCAACTTCAGCTACTATAGGGCATTGAGTTTCGTTGTGTACATCTGTTAAAATTGGGCAATCAATTTCAGATTTTACTTTTTGTAAAATTTTTAGACCTTCTTCTATACCAGCCCCTCTTGGAGCATTTACAGAAGTTCTATTTGCTTTATCGTATGATGATTTATAAATAAATGGAATATTTAGCTTATCAGTAATTTTTTTGATTGAGCTTGCCATAAATAAGGCATGATCTAGATTTTCTATTTGGCAAGGTCCTGCAACTAAAGCAAAAGGCAAATTATTTGCAATATTAATGTTTCCTAATTTTACTATATTAGTCATTATGTTTAAATTTAATTTGTTATATATTACTTGGCGATAGGGATATGCTCTGCTTCTAGATCTGATTCTTTTGTATTTTGCTCGATTTCATCTAATTTTGAAGTGAAATCATTATGTTTTTGTGTTGAGAGATTGGCAAGTACTATGGCGTTTATAAAAAATACTATCGCTAATATTATAGTAGTTCTTACTAAAAAACTTGCAGCAGATCTACCGCTCATTATACCCATGTTATTCCCACCACCACCAATGCCTTTTAGACCGTCAGTGCTGGTTTTTTGTAGCAGGATTACAACAATAAGTAATAAGGCGATTACTAAATGAACGAACAAGAGAGTATTTAACATATTTTTAGAACAATATTTGCATTATTTACAAGTTTAAAATTCTGAATAATTCTTCTTTATCCAGAGAAGCTCCCCCAAGAAGCACGCCATCAATATCTTTTACTGCGGCTATATTTTTGTAATTTTTATAATTTACTGAACCACCATACACTATCTGCAAAGATTTTGCAATAACCCTCTGTTTATTGTTGTTCTCTCTTATTAATTGAATTATTTTGCTTATTTCTTCGATTGTAGGAGTATTGTTTGTTCCTATTGCCCAAACTGGTTCGTAAGCTATGATAATAGGTTTGTCTGTTTCTGGAACGGAATCGTTTAATTGTTGTAATAGAAATTTTTCGTAGTGGTTACTATTTCTTTCTTTCTCAGTTTCTCCTATGCAAATAATAGGCGTTATTTTATTTGTGATGCAAATCTCTGCTTTAGTGCGAACTATTATGTTATTTTCTCCCAATAAATATCTTCTTTCACTGTGACCTATTAATGCATAATTAACATTGCAGCTTTTAAAGCATTTAGCAGAATTTTCTCCTGTGTAAGGTCCAAATGTACCTCTAGTGCTAACGTCTTGTGCGCAAAAATTTAACTTTTTGTAAATTTGCGCAAGATAAGCTATATAAGGAGTTGGCGGTGCAATAATTAAACGATGGTGATTTTCGTGATTAGATATAGATTTACTAAGTTCAGATGCTTCATGAAAAGTCAAATTCATTTTCCAGTTTGCAATAATCAATGGTTTCATAGGAAAAATACCTTGCAGTTATTCAATTTGATATCTATTTTATAAATTAAATAAATAGGAAGTAAATTGTAATTTGTTATGTTAAGGGAATTTAGAAAAGGTGCTGATAACATTTTTGTCAGAATATTGTTAGGTTTTATTGCTTTAAGTTTTGTAGGTGTAGGCGCTTCTAGCTTTCTAGCTGGTAATAGCAGAGGGGATGTAATAAAATTTAGTAAGGCAGAGTCTGTTTCAGTAGAAAGATTTTTATCTGCAAAAGCCAAAGAGATAGATTATATCCAACGAACAAATAATATAAACCTTACTGAAGAACAGATAAAGTTATTGAACATTGATAATGAAATATTACAAAGATTGATTAATGATTCAATGATCAGTTATCTTGCTAAAATATATGATTTTGAAATAAGTGATGAGTTGGTGATAAGCTATATTAAAAAAATGTCTTATTTTAAGAATCAGGAAGGTAAATTTGATTTAAAAATATTTAAAGCAGCTTTTCGTAATTCTCAGAAATTAGAAGATGAATATATGGAAAATATGAAAACAAATCTAGTAAATGCTGCTTTGTTTGATGTTTTTTTGGAATCGTTTCTGCCGTCTAAGATAATGGTAAATAATATGATTAATTACATGGCTGAAACCAAGTATTTTGATATTGTTAGTATAAATCTAGATAACAAGAGAAATGTCTTGGAGCTAGCACCTCTTGAAAATAAAGATCTTGAAGAATTTTACAATAGTAATGAAAATAATTTTATTGTACCAGAGTATAGAAGTTTTGATTATATAACGATGGGGAAAGATTTTTTTGCTAAAAAAATTAATGTAACTGAAGAAGAAATAAAAGATTATTACGATGCAAATAAAAATGAATTTGAAAATAAAACCTACTCTTTAGCAAAAAAGGATGCTCGGAGAATGTTGGAAGCTACAAAGTTGGAAGATTTGATAAATCAGATTTCCAAAAAATTAGAAGAAGAAGTAGCGGCTGGGTTAGCTTTGCAAGAGATTGCTGTAAAATATGGTGTAACAATTTCTAGCTTAGGACCAGTTACTAAAGATGTTCTTGTGGCTGATGATAAATTAAATTTCTTGGAAATTGTGGATTCTGTATTTGAAATGGTGGAGTCGGAAGTTTCTTATCCATTGGAAATTGCAGGTCAAAATAAAATTGTTCTTTTGGAGCTCAAAAAAATAATCCAATCTAGAAAGCAAGAATTCGAAGAGGTGAAAACACAAATTTCTTCTATACTGACTGACAAAGCAATTGCTGCAGAAAATATTAAAATTTTAGAACAAGTGCAAAAAGAATATAGTGAAAAAAAAATAAGCTCGGAATTGATTAAAAACAAAGGAATAATTGTTGAGAATAATAAATTTATTACCAGAGCTGATTTTTCTGCTGAAGAAAAAATGAATCGTGAATTAATGGGTTTTGTATTTAAAACTGAAAAAAATCATGTTACTAATTTAGTTATAGATGATAAAAAAGCTTATTTTGCTTTTGTTAAGGATGATAAAATAAATTTATCGAAAGCTAAAAAAATTGCAGACACATCTTTCACTCAAATAACAAATACAATTAGGGAAGGGGTTCTACAAGAATTAATAGGTTATCTTGCTGAGCAGAATGATGTAAAGGTGGATATGAATCCTTGAGTTGCTTTACGAAGTGCAAGTAGAAAGACTGATAATAATTTAATTGCAAGTAGTTAGTAAAAAACAAATGGTAAATAAAAAAGATGGTAATATTGAAAATATTGATTTTAGAGAGGCGATTTCTGAGCGATATCTAGCATATGCTCTATCTACCATTATGTCTAGATCGTTACCAGACGTAAGAGATGGTCTAAAACCAGTTCATAGAAGACTGCTTTATGCGATGCTTAAATTAAAGCTAGACCCAACTTCTGGTTATAAGAAATGTGCAAGAGTAGTGGGTGATGTAATTGGTAAATACCATCCACATGGAGATACTGCTGTTTATGATACGCTTGTTCGTCTAGCTCAGAGTTTTTCATTAAGATATCCGCTTATAGATGGGCAGGGTAATTTTGGTTCTATTGATGGTGATAATGCAGCTGCAATGCGCTATACAGAATCAAGGATGACCGAAATTTGTACTATGCTCATGGAGGATATAGATAAGGATACAGTTAATTTCCGTCCCACTTATGATGATTCTGATACAGAGCCAGAGTTAATGCCTGCTGGTTTCCCAAATTTACTTGCTAATGGCTCTGAAGGGATTGCTGTTGGAATGGCAACTAGTATTCCCCCGCATAATTTACATGAATTATGTGATGCGCTGATTCATCTGATTGATAATCCAAATGCAACAGAAACTGACGAAATAATGAATTTTATTAAGGGACCCGATTTTCCTACTGGGGGAATAATTATCGATCCTAAAAGCGTTATAATGCAATCCTATAGAACTGGTAGAGGAAGTTTTAGAGTCAGAGCGCGATGGGAAAAAGAGAATTTTAGCCATGGATTATATCAAATTGTTATTAAGGAAATACCTTATCAAGTTCAAAAATCGAAATTAATTGAGCATATAGCTAATCTGCTAAGAGATAAAAAAATACCACTTGTTGGTAATATCAGAGATGAATCTACCGAGGAAATAAGAGTGGTAATTGAGCCAAAGGGTAGAAATTGTTCGGCAGAAATTGTGATGGAGTCCTTATTTAGGCAAACGGCTCTTGAGTCACGTATTAATTTGAATATGAATGTAATATCTTCCAATAATGCTCCAAGAGTTATGAATATTATTGAAGTGTTAAGTGAATTTCTTGCTCATCGTAAAGTAATAGTGACTAGGAGATCAAAATTTGAAATCAATAAGATTGAAAATCGTCTTGAGATATTGGCTGCTCTAAAAGTTGCTTACTTAAATATTGATGAAGTTATCAGAATCATAAGAGAGGAGGATAATCCAAAACAGGAGATGATAGAGAAATTCAAAATTTCTGATATTCAAGCCGAAGCTATTTTAAATATCAAACTTAGATCTCTTAGAAAATTAGAAGAAGATCAGATTAATGCCGAACATAATGATCTTACCAAAAAACATGCTGAATATACTGAAATTCTAGATAACCCTAAGAAATTATGGTTATTAATTAAAAATGAAATAAAAAATTTACAAAAGAGGTTTGGTTTGAATACTAGCCTTGGCGCACGTAAAACAACTTTTGAAGAGATGGAAGGATCCCCTCAAATAATAGATATATCAGCCTTTATAGAGAAAGAAGCTATTACTATTATATGTTCGAAAATGGGTTGGATTCGTTCAATGAAAGGTCATAATCTTGATCTTGGTCATGTTAAATATAAAGAAGGGGATGGCGAGCTATTTAATTTAGAGACTTATACCACTGATAATATAATAATATGTGCAAGTAATGGCAAATTTTTTACTTTACTTGCCGATAATTTATCTAAAGGTAAGGGGCAGGGAGAGTCGATAAAATTAATCATTGAAATAGATAATCATGAGATTGTAAATATTTTTCCTCGTAAAATAGGACAAAAAATATTTTTGGCTGCAAGTAATGGTAAAGGTTTTATAGTAAATTCAGATGATGTTATTGCTAGCACTAAAAGTGGAAAGCAAATTATGCAAATAAGTGATGGCAATCAATGTATCTTATGTAACCCCATTGCTCTTGGTAATATGGTTGCAGTTATTGGTACAAACAGAAAATTATTGGTTTTTGGTCTTGATGAAGTGCCGGAAATGAAAAGGGGGCAGGGAGTAACTTTGCAGAAATATCGAGATGCTAAGCTTAGTGATATGAAAATATTTGATTCCGAATTTGGTCTTTCTTGGTCTTTAGGTAATAAAACTCGTCTTGAAACTCAAATAATGTCTTGGCGAGCTAAGCGTGGCAGTCTTGGTAAAATTCCGCCAGTTGGATTTCCTAAAGATAATAAATTTAATTAAGTTAGTTGCAAAACTATCACATCTGTGTTATGTACTAAATTTAGTAATAATATAACATTAAAAAATTAACCTTATGTCTAAAAAAAACAAATGAGCTTATTTGATGAGTTAAAGGAGTTGTTTGCGACCAGATTAAGAGAATCAATAAGCGATGAAGATTTTCTAGTAAAAACTAGAGAGATATCTAAAAAAGCAACTATTAAACAATCTGAGGTTGGGACAGAAGAAGTTAAATTATTAAAAACTATTGCTAAAAATTACATTGCAATATTGAAGCAAGGTAGAATAGAGATGTTAAGGGAAGATATAGGAGCTTTAGCAACTTTTGCTTTTGAAAAATGGTTGAAAGATGATGATATTTGGGAAATGAGCAATTTGATATATCAAGAAAGAATAAAATTACTTGAGACTGAGCATACTACTCCGCAACAAAAGAATGATATAGAAAAAAAGATAATGTTGATATCAGAATTCTTTAGTCTAAGAGGTGAAGGTGATATTTATGGAATGCAACGGGATTATTGTTTGTCTCTTGCTTCAAAAAAATTCTTAAAAGCTTTAAAGTTTGAATTTGATAGGTCTAAAGCAATTCTTACTGCTCCAGAGTTAAAAAAATTATCAGACTCTTTATTTGTTAGAGTTTTTAATTTTCACGATATAAAATATCTTGAACAACTAGTTGATACACTTGATATAGATTTAAAATCTTTCACTGGATTGTCAACAGATGGTTCAGTTTGTAGCGCTATAAATATTTCCACATCTTTGCCAACTATTGAGTTAAAGTCTCAATATTTTGATTTTTTGAGATCTCAAGGTCTGCATCCAGATTCAGATTTAAAGAGACTTGATTTTGTTAAAATGCATAGTATGTCAGTATTATTGCACCATTGTAACAAAGGTAATCTTGAAGATGTAAAGTTATTGCTTAGATACGGAGCTGATATTAATCAATTAGTCGAAGTAGTTAATTTAGAGGGATTGAAGACATTTCGTACTCCATTTTCTGTATCTTTAGGTTCTGGGGATATAGAATTTGTTAAATATCTTGTACGTGAGGGGGCTGATCCTTTACAAGCAATGGATCGTTACCAAAAATATATTAAAGAGGAGCTTTCTGATTTTCCAGGGAATGTGCGTTGTGTACCTACTATGGGTTCTAGTGAAGTTTCTTCTGAAGTAAATGATGAATATTGTCGTATAATAGAGCAAGCTTACTTGCAAAGAATGTTGGGTTGTTTAGGTGGGGCTGAAGCAAAATCACCTGATCATTCAGAACAAGGTGGTGCTGCTGTTTCAGACTCAAAGGGCGGTGGAGTTGTTTCTGCTAATCTTGCTGCAAGTGAGATTCCAGAACTGGTATCGCAATATATTGATTTTAAAAAATCAGTTCCTGCCTTTTTAAGCCAAGGTAGACAAGATAGCCGAAATATAGAAAATGAATTTGATGTATTATTACTAGAGTTTTTGAATGATTCTTTAGGGGAGAGCTTGGGTAAAATACACTCTTATATTGAAGAACATCCAGAGGTAAAACATTATGCTGTGCATAGTATTTTGGATTTAGCAATATCATCTGATGTAGCATCCGAAGTCTTTGCTCCTCAACCTGCATTGTTACATCAATTTTTTACCTTGAAGAAACAATTATGTGACTCATCATTGCAACAAAAGAAAGTTTCTGATGTTCCTGATGGTGTATATCAGGTGAAATCAGATCTAAAAAGTGCAGTGTACGTATCTATTGCTCCAGCTTTAAAAGATCAGTTAGACCCTAGTATTCTTGTTAAGTTTAGTAACAAATTGTCAAACTGTAAATTTATTAAATCTGATAGCAAAGGTATTTCTGGAATAAAAACTTATAAAGGAGTAATAAAATTAAAACTTGCTGCTGAAGATCAATCTTTAATTGCTACGCAAAAATATTTAGATAAATCAACTGGCAATGTATTAATTATTTTCGATCAAATTCATACTCACAAAGATAAAGTCACATCTTCATCTATAACAATTCATAAAGTAGATGGATTTAGTGAATTATGGTCTTTGGTTGCGAGTGTAGGTGCTGAGAGTCATGATCCTTTGCTATTAGCATCGGCTAGTGGTGGTGATGTTTTACATGCTGATGGCTTAGAAGATGCTTCTGCTGTAATGGGTGATCGAGGTCCAGATGATCCAGATGCTTAAGATCTAATGCAATAAATATGTCATTAACAACATAATTGATTATAAAAATTAATTTAATTAATGCATAAAAATAGTTTTTATCGAAGTTTAAATTATAATTCTTTTAATAAAGATTAAAATTTAAGCTTTTATAAGAACTATTATGCGCTGGTTATATTATTTAATCTCGGTATGTGGTGTAATTTTTACACTTATTGCTTACTAATTTTCAGAATCTGCATTATATATTTTGTATATTTTAGTTCCCTATATTTTACTTGGGCTAAAAGATATTTTATCAGTTAAGCATAGTGTTTTACGTAATTATCCAGTAATTGGTCATTTCAGATATATGCTTGAGTCTATAAGACCGGAGATTCGGCAATATTTTATTGAATCCGACAAAGATGGTATGCCTTTTAGTCGAGAAGTAAGGTCTCTTGTTTATCAAAAAGCTAAAGGGGAAACAGAAACAGTGCCTTTTGGTACTAAAAATGATGTCACCTCCATTGGTTATGAATTTTCTTATCATTCTCTTTTGCCTAAACATGTAACTGATGATAAGAATAGGGTTGTATTCGGAGGTGTTGATTGTGTTAAACCTTATAATGCATCAAGGCTGAATATTTCCGCAATGAGTTTTGGAGCAATTAGTCCTAATGCTATTAGAGCTTTAAATAAAGGAGCAAAAATAGGTAATTTTGCCCATAATACAGGGGAAGGGGGGCTTAGTCCTTATCATCTTGAAAATGGCGGAGATATTATTTGGCAAATTGGTACTGGTTATTTTGGTTGTCGTTATAAAAATGGTAGATTTGATCCAGATGCTTTTGCACAAAATGCTAATATCGATGTTGTCAAAATGATAGAGTTAAAATTATCACAAGGTGCCAAGCCTGCCCATGGTGGAATTTTGCCAGGGGTGAAAGTAACAGAAGAAATTGCAAAAATTCGTATGCTCGAGGCTGGAGTTGATGCAATATCACCTCCTATGCATCCAGAGTTTTCAACCCCTATAGGATTGCTTGAATTTATTGCTTTGTTAAAAAAATTATCTGATGGAAAACCTGTTGGCATAAAATTATGTGTAGGTCGTCATAGCGAATTCATGGCTTTGTGTAAGGCTATGATATTAACAGGTGTAAATCCTGACTTTATAACGATCGACGGCTCTGAAGGAGGTACAGGAGCGGCTCCTCTTAATTTTGCTGACAGAGTTGGTACTCCTATTAACGAAGCAATTAGTTTTGTTCATAATTGTTTAGTTGGGGTTGGTTTGCGAGATAAAATGCGTCTAATTGCTAGTGGAAAAATAGCTACTGGCTATGATATGTTAACAAAAATATCTCTTGGAGCCGATAGTTGTAACTCTGCAAGAGCCATGATGTTTGCCCTTGGTTGTATACAATCTTTGCAATGTAATACAGATAGATGCCCAACTGGCATTGCAACCCAAAATAAACATAGGTGGCAATCATTGGATGTGCCAGATAAATCAGTGCGAGTTGGTAATTTTCATCGCCGAATATTGTCTGATTTTGTAGAAATAGTTGGGGCGCTTGGGCTGAGCGACCCTGAAGAACTTGATGCATCACATGTTAGAAAATACACAGATATAGGAATCAGTAAAAGCTTTGATCAGATTTATCCTAGAGCTAAAACAGGAGAATTTTTAGATTCTAACGCTAAAGGTATTTATGCTGATTTATGGCGCAATGCAAAAGCAGAAAGTTTTAGCTAATAATTTGAGGTTGAATATATTATAGTTTTTGTAAAAAAATCTTTTTTAAAATAAAATATCCTAATGGTTGCACGATCTGATTTTGTGATAAATCAACAATTTTATTGCTCAATAAAATAATAATAGCGGATATAATTGCGCTATAAATTATATCAGCTGGATAGTGCATTGCAAGTGTCATTCTAGAAATCGCTACAGCTGGTATTAATAGAAGAATTAATATCTGTTGGTATTTTTTAAGATGTGGATACAGGTAGTAAGCAATTATAATAGCAAGACCAGTATGGGCGCTAGGGAAAGAAGATAAACAACGTTCATTTGTTGTATCAATAATGGTGATGAATTCCGTGGAAAATAAAGAGCAAAATGGTCGTGGTAAATTAATAACGAACTTCAAAAATGCATAAATAAAGCCAAATAATGCATAGCATGTACCAGCTTTTACTAAATTGTTATAAATGGGCCAAAAATTTATTTCTGGGCTTGGTAGTTTTTTTAGTTTGAAATAACAAAATAAGCATATTATAAAATAATAAACAGCAAAATTTCCAATAAAGAATAGTTGCGAAACTATTTTAACTATATTGGGAATTGCGCCGAAGTTAGTAATTTTATTAATAAAAACGAATATTATTTTGTTAAAACCAAAAAAATCGTAAATAACGTTATACATAAGTCCTTTTTATTTAGAGCGAAGATAAAATGTTGGAAGTTGATATTTTAGGTTGCGGCTCCTCTTTAGGAGTTCCTGTTGTTAGTTGTAAATGTTTAGTTTGCAAATCGAATTCACCATATAATAAAAGACTTCGATCTTCAATAATAATTAATCAGAATAAAACCAAAGTCTTGGTAGATTTTGGTTTTAATATCAAAGAACAATTGATAAAGGCTGATATTCTTGATTTAGATGGAGCGATTTTAACTCATGATCATGCTGATCATGTAAGTGGAATTGATGAATTAAGAGTGTTTTTTTATGTTCGCGGAAAACCATTAGATATTTTTGTTTTAGACTCTATTGCTCCTTCCATTTTAGATCGATACGCTTATCTTTTTAATAGTGGAAGACTAAATATGAATATAATTAATTCCTTTGAGGAAATCAAAATTAAGAATATAAAATTGCAAACTTTTCCTCAAATGCATGGGGCAGTAGAGAGTCTTGGTATAAGAGTTGATGGTTTCGTTTATTCTTGTGATGTTCGTGAATTTTCAACTGTTGCTGATAAATATTTATACGATATAGATGCTTGGGTGGTTGATTGCATGGATTATAAATCTAATTTTGCTCATGCTGGTCTTGAGAAGATTTTAGAGTGGGATAAAAAATATAAGCCAAAGATGATTTATTTGACTAATATGAATCATAATATTGATTATCATAAAATAGTTACTGAACTACCAACTCATATTACCCCTCTTTATGATATGTGTAAAATAAAACTTTAATTATCTATTATTTGTTTATATAAAACCCTTGCTATTGATTAAAAAGTTGGGTATAGTTCACGAAAATTTTGATTAATTAAAGTGTTATCAGGCTTTAAATTGTCTGTTAATGTTTTCTTTGTAACCTTAAATTATAGTGTATTTATTAAGATGCCAACAAATAATCAGCTTGTTAGAAAAGGTAGACAGCCAAAAATTAAAAAAACCAAATCTCCGGCTTTAAAAGGTAATCCTTTTTTAAAAGGGGTTTGTGTGATTGTAAAAACGGTTACTCCTAAAAAACCAAACTCTGCTCTTCGTAAAATGGCTAGAGTTCGTTTGAGTAATGGAGAATATGTAAATGCTTACATTCCTGGTGAGGGGCATAATCTTCAAGAGCACTCCGCTGTTTTGGTTAGGGGTGGTAGAGTTCCTGATCTTCCGGGTGTTAAGTATCATATAGTTCGTGGTGCACTTGATACGCAAGGTGTGAAGGGTCGTAAGCAGGGTCGTTCCCGTTATGGTACTTCTTCAAAAGGTAAATAAGGTTTTGAATTTAATATAGAGTTAAGGTATAAAATGTCGCGTCGTCATGCAGCAGTAAAAAAGGTAATAAAGCCGGATACTAAATATAATAGTTTATTATTATCAAGATTCATTAACAATATTATGAAAGATGGTAAAAAGGCTATAGCAGAAAAAATTGTTTATGGTGCTTTGGATAGAGTTGAGAAAAAACATAGTTCTGATCCTTTTAAGACTTTTTCTGATGGGGTGAATAATGTAAAGCCTTTTGTTGAGGTTACTTCTGTTAGGGTTGGTGGTGCAAATTATCAAGTTCCTTCTCCTGTGGATGAAAGAAGAGGTTATGCTCTTGCAACAAGATGGATTATTAGCGCTGCTTTGAAACGTTCTGGTCGTAGCATGATTGAGAAATTGGCTGAAGAGTTGTTTGATGCTGCTAATAATCGTGGTGTAGCAATCAAAAAGAGGGAAGACACTCATAAAATGGCTGAGTCTAATAAGGCTTTTGCGCATTTTGCTCAAAGAACTTCTCAGAGGTAATGTAATATGTCTAAGCATAATTTATCTGAAGTTCGTAATATTGGTATATGCGCTCATATTGATGCTGGTAAAACGACTACTACAGAACGTATTTTGTACTATACTGGTAAATCTCATAATATAGGTGAGGTTCATGATGGCGGTGCAACCATGGATTGGATGGAGCAGGAGCAGGAAAGGGGGATTACTATTACTTCTGCTGCTACCACTTGTTTTTGGAGTGGGAAAAGAATTAATATTATAGATACGCCTGGTCACGTTGATTTTACTATTGAGGTAGAAAGGTCACTCAGAGTTCTTGATGGTGCTGTTACTGTGTTTGATGGTGTTGCGGGTGTTGAGCCTCAATCGGAGACTGTTTGGCGTCAAGCGGATAAATATTTTGTGCCAAGAATGTGTTTTGTTAATAAGCTTGACAGAATGGGTGCTGATTTCTTTAGATGTGTTGGAATGATAAAAGATAGGTTAGGTGCTTTGCCTTTGGTGTTGCAGTTGCCTATAGGTAATGAAGAGACTTTTTCTGGTGTTGTTGATCTTGTTAAAATGCAGTCAATTATTTGGAAAGATAGCTCTGTTGGTGCTGAATATGTGTATGGAGAGATTCCTGAGGGCTTAAAAACTCAAGCTGCGGAATATAGAGCTAAAATGCTTGATATTATTGCAGAACTTGATGATTCAATAATGGAGAAGTATCTAGATGGTGTTGAAATTTCAGAAAGTGAAATTAAGGCTTGTATAAGAAAAGGTACTGTTTCTAGTAAATTTGTGCCAGTTATTTGTGGTTCAGCTTTTAAGAATAAAGGTGTTCAGCCATTGCTTGATGCGGTTGTTGATTATTTGCCTTCTCCTCTTGATATTCCAGATACTAAAGCTATTGATGCTAAAACTGGTGAAGAGAAAAGTATAAAAAATATTGTTGAGGGTTCTTTTGCTGCTCTTGCATTTAAAATTATGAATGACCCGTTTGTTGGTTCTTTAACTTTTATAAGAATTTATTCTGGTAAGTTATCTGCTGGTAGTACTGTTCTTAATACGGTGAAAGGAGAGAAAGAAAGAGTGGGGCGTATGCTATTAATGCATGCAAATAATCGTGAAGATATAAAGGAAGCTGTGGCTGGTGATATTGTTGCTATTGCTGGTTTAAAAAACACTACTACTGGAGACACTCTATGTTCTCTTGATGGTAACGTAATTTTGGAAAGAATGGATTTTCCAGAGCCGGTTATACAGCTTGCTGTTGAACCGAAGTCTACTGCGGATCAAGAAAGAATGTCATTTGCGTTGCAAAAATTAGCGGCTGAAGATCCTTCTTTTAGGGTTTCTACTGATGAAGGTGGTAGAACTAACATAAGTGGAATGGGTGAGCTTCATCTTGAAATTCTTGTTGATCGTATGAAAAGAGAGTTCAAGGTGGAGGCGAATGTTGGTGCTCCAGAGGTGGCTTATTGCGAGACTATTACTAAATCTTATGAAGTAAACTACACGCATAAAAAACAGTCCGGCGGTGCTGGTCAGTTTGCTAAAGTTACGATTTTGTTTGAGCCGACATCTCTTGGAGAAGGTTTTGTTTTTGAAAGTAAAATTGTTGGTGGTTCAATTCCAAAAGAATATATACCGGGTGTAGAAAAGGGTTTGATGGCTATTAAAAACTCTGGTGTTGTTGCTGGTTATCCTATGATTAATTTTAAAGCTACTTTGCTTGATGGTTCTTATCATGATGTAGATTCTAGTGTTCTTGCCTTTGAAATTGCTGCTAAAGCGGCTTTTAGAGAAGGTATGCCTATGGCTGGTCCTAAATTGCTTGAGCCAATTATGAAAGTTGAAGTAGTAACGCCGGAAGATTATATGGGTGATATTATTGGGGACTTGAATTCTAGAAGAGGTCAGGTTGTTAGTATGGATAATAGAGGTAATGCTAAAGTTATTACGGCTAATGTTCCTCTTGCAGAGATGTTTGGTTACGTGAATACTTTGAGATCTCAGTCTCAAGGTAGGGCTAGCTTTTCAATGGATTTGGATAATTATGCTCAAGTGCCGCAGCATGTGGTAGAAAATATTTTACTAAAACAACAGGGTAAAAAATAATAATAAACCTGTTTTATGCTTAAAGTAAATTTTTAAGCTGGGTTAGTGCTTTTTTTAGTAATGAAATATGTTGATTTGCTAGAATAACTGTGATAGGAGTGTAGCTCAATTGGTAGAGCGTCGGTCTCCAAAACCGAAGGTTGCGGGTTCGATTCCTGTCGCTCCTGCCAAATAAGAATAAGGTAAATATTAAAAAAGTGATGAAACAAACAAAAATATATAAATTTTTTGATCAGGTCCGTCAAGAAGCAAAAAAAGTTGTTTGGCCAGAGAGAAAAGAGTTGGTTACATCAGTATTAGTTGTGATTATTGCTGTTTTTTTGTTTAGTTTTGTGAGTTTGATTTTAGATTATGGTATTCACAATCTAGTAAGATTTTTGTTGAATATTGGAAAGTAAAGCAGGAATTAATAGAAGTAAAATAATATGGTTGCCAAGTGGTATATACTGCATACAGTTTCTGGTTCTGAAAAGAGTGTGAAACGGATGATAGAAGATCAGATTGCAAAGAAGAATATGTCTGAGCAATTTGAGGATATAGTTGTGCCGATAATAGAGGTTCCTGAAATAAAAAGAGGAAAGAGAGTTGTAACCGAAAAGAAATTTATGCCTGGTTATGTTCTTATAAAAATGAAAATGACAGATGAATCTTGGCATTTGGTAAAAAGTGTTCCAAAGATAACGGGTTTTTTAGGAACTAAAACAACTCCTAATCCTATGAGTGAAGATGAGGTTCAGAGAATATTTAAACAATTAGAATCAGAGACTAAAAATGCTACATCTTCTAGTTTGTATAATGTTGGTGATAAAATTCAGGTTATAGATGGTCCTTTTGATAGTTTTTCAGGTTTTGTCGAAGAAATTGATGTTGAAACACAGAGATTAAAAATATCTGTTTCTATTTTTGGTAAAGCAACACCTATAGAGCTTGGTTTCAACCAAGTGAAAAAAGGTCAGTGAGTTGATATTTTAATATGTTAAAAATAGGGTAATCTGCATATTAAGTATATAAAAATTGCGTAATAATAATTAAAGATACAAGTTTTTAGGTGGTGATAAAATGGCGAAGAAAATAAATGGTTACATTAAATTAACAGTACCTGCTGGCAAAGCAAATCCAGCTCCTCCTATTGGTCCAGCTCTTGGTCAAAAAGGTGTTAATATTATGGAATTTTGTAAAGCTTTTAATGCTGCGACTAGCTCTATGGAGCCTGGCACTCCTTTGCCTGTGGTTATAACAGTATATGCTGATAAGAGTTTTGATTTTATTACAAAGACTCCTCCAGCTTCTTTCTTTTTAAAGAAATTTGCAAAGATAACAAAAGGTTCTTCAGCTACAAAAAAAAATGCCTTGGTTGGTACGGTTACTATGGCTGATTGTGAAGAGATTGCTAGGATTAAAATGCAGGACTTGAACGCAAATGATATTGCTGCTGCTGCAAAAATTATAGCAGGAACAGCGGAATCTATGGGTATTGAAGTAATAAAAAACTAAATATGATTATAATTAAGGGCTGAGAAAAAATCTTATGGGCAAAAAAATAACTGATGCAAAAAAATCAATTGATAAAACAAAGCAGTACGCCTTGCAGGAAGCTATATCTCTTGCTAAGTCTTCTTGTTTTGTTAAATTTGATGAGACTTTAGATATATCCATTAATCTTGGTGTTGATCCAAGGCATTCAGATCAGATGGTAAGAGGTATGGTTTCTTTGCCTGCTGGCACCGGCAAAGATGTAAGAGTTGCTGTTATTTGTAAAGAGGATAAAGTTGCAGAGGCGAAAGTTGCTGGAGCTGACATTGCTGGATCAGTTGAGATTATCGATAATATAAAAGCGGGTAAGATAGATTTTGATATTTGTATCGCAACGCCTGACATGATGGGTGTTGTTGGTCAAGTAGCTAGAGTTCTTGGTCCTAAAGGGTTGATGCCAAACCCAAAACTTGGTACTGTAACGCAAGATGTTGCGACAGCCGTAAAAAACGCAAAAAGCGGTCAAGTAGAGTATAGAGTTGAGAAAGGTGGGATCATTCATGCTGGAATAGGTAAAATATCTTTTGCAGCAGAAGATTTGCTTAAAAATGCTAAAGTTTTTATAGATTCTGTTGTTAAGGCGAAACCAGCTGGGGCAAAAGGAGTTTATTTAAAGAGGATTCATTTATCTTCTACTATGGGTCCGTCTCTTAAGGTTGATTTATCAACATTGTCACAGTAGAAATTTTTGGAGAATATAAGGTGTTAAGATCAGAAAAAAAGACTTTTGTTTCGGAGTTAGAGCAAATTTATAAAGACTCTAGTTCTGTAATTGTTACTCACTATCATGGCCTTACGGTTTCGCAAATTACAAATTTGCGTAAGGCTCTCAGAGAAAATGGTGCGTCTTTTAAAATAATAAAAAATACACTGTCAAGAATAGCAGCTACTAATGCTAAGCTAGAGCATAATCCAGAGATTTTTTCTGGTCCAACGGCTATAGCTTATTCTAAAGATCCAGTGGCTGCTGCGAAAGGAGTGGTTGAATTTGCTAAAGCTAATGATAATTTAAAAGTTATTGGTGGTATAGTGAATGATAAAATTCTAAGTGTTAGTGAAGTGCAGCAGTTAGCTAAACTGCCATCGCTTGATCAGCTTAGAGGGAAGATTGTTGGTATTCTTCAAGCACCGGCTGCAAATTTGGTAAGAATTGTCCAAGCTCCTGCTGGTTCTTTAGCTAGAGTAATTCGTGCTCATGCGGAAAAAAATAATTAATTTTAATTTACAAAGTCAAAAGAGGTAATTTATTATGACTAATATAACAAAAATAGTAGAAGAACTTTCTGCTCTTACGGTAATGGAAGCTGCTGAACTTTCTAAACTTTTGGAAGAAAAATGGGGTGTTTCAGCAGCTGCTGCTGCAGCAGCAGCAGCAGCCCCTGCAGCAGCAGCTGAGGCAGTTGCTGAAAAAACTGACTTTGATGTAATTTTAGTAAGTTCTGGAGAAAAGAAAATTGAGGTAATCAAAATCGTTAGGGCGATTACTAATCTTGGCTTGAAAGAAGCTAAAGATTTAGTTGATGCTGCCCCATCTCCTGTTAAGCAAGCTGTTTCAAAAGCAGAAGCTGAGGATATCAAAATTAAGCTTGAAGCAGCTGGTGCTAAAATAGAAATGAAGTGATAGCAACTAATTGATTAAAGATTTTTTGACTTAAAATATAATAAACAAGTATGTTGTTTTTTTTAGTGTGCTTGTTTATTAAAATGTAGGTGAAATTTTAAGCGAATATTTTAGATATAGCTATTAACTATTCTGAAATATTCGTTAAGTCACTAGAGTTCTTTATTTATATTTGTAATATTTTTAAATTTAGCAAGTTAATTAAAGATAAATTTAAGTGATTTAAATTTTGTTGTTGATAACTAATAAAGGTTAGTGGCTAATTTAGATTAACTGCTTGTTTAACTACTGAATTTATAATTATCTTTAATTTATAATTATCTTTAGTTAAATAGCTTTTTAAATAAATATAGCTTTGTACGTAAGAAGATTATTAATTATTTAAATAATGCAATTTATTAATTAATAGAAATACACAAAAATTATATAAATATCTGGAGATCATATGGCGCAATCCTTACAAACAAGTAAGCGTTTTAGAAAAAACTTCGGTAAAATCAAATTAGTTGCTTCGATACCTAATTTGATTGAAATACAAAAAAAATCTTATGAAGATAGTTTTTTGCAGCTTGGAATTGCTGAATCTAGCAAAAAAAACAAAGGGTTGCAGTCTGTTTTATGTTCAATTTTTCCAATAAAAGATCAGTCGAATACAGCAAGTTTAGACTTTGTAAAATATAATTTTGATGCTCCAAAATATGATGTTGAGGAATGTTTACAAAGAGGACTTAGTTTTGTTGCTCCGCTTAAGGTTACTCTTCGTTTAAGTGTTTGGGAGGTGGATGAGCTAACGGGGGCTAGAGAGATAAAAGGCATTAAAGAGCAAGAAGTGTACATGGGAGAAATTCCTTTGATGACTCATAATGGGACTTTTGTTATTAATGGTACTGAGAGGGTGGTAGTGTCTCAAATGCACAGATCGCCTGGTGTCTTCTTCTATCATGACGACGGTAAAACTCATTCTTCTGGAAAATTTTTGTATTCTGCTCGTATCATTCCTTATAGAGGTTCTTGGCTGGATTTTGAATTTGACGCAAAGGATACTGTCTTTTTTAGAATTGATAGAAAAAGAAAATTGCCAGTAACTACTTTGCTTATGGCTCTTGGTATGTCTTCTTCTGAAATCCTAACTACTTATTATTCAACTATAGATTATGAATTAAAAAAGAAAAATTGGGTAACAGATTTTCATCCAGAAACAATAACTCTTCAAACATTGAATTATGATCTTATAAATGCAGAAAATAATGAAGTAATTCTTGAAGCTGGTCAAAAAATGACACCAAGACTTGCTAGAAAATTTGCAGAAGCTGGGTTGAAAAAAGTTGTTGTACCTCATAGTAATTTGCTTGGTACTTATTTAGGTAATGATGTGCTTGATACATCAAGTGGAGAAGTATTAGCAAAAATTGGATTGCAAGTAACAGAAGATATTTTAGCTGCAATCAATAGTGCTGGTATCAAGAATTTTTCTATTTTGAAAGTTCCTAATCAAGGTGATGCTTATATAAGAAACACTTTGTTTTCTGATAAGAATCAAGATGAAAATTCTGCTTTAATGGATATATTTAGGGTGTTGAGACCAGGTGAACCATCTACTGTTGACGCGGGAGCGGTTTTGTTTAATAGTTTATTTTTTGACGGCGATAGATACGATCTTTCTGAAGTCGGTAGAATTAAAATGAATGCTAGACTCAATCTGGATATAAAGGAAGAGAATACTTGTTTAACTAAAGATGATATCAAAACTATTGTACAAATGTTGGTAGATCTTAAGGATGGGAAAGGTTCCATAGATGATATAGATCATTTAGGCAATAGAAGAGTTAGGTCTGTTGGAGAACTGATAGAGAATCAATTTAGAATTGGTTTGGTCAGGATGGAAAAGGCTATATTAGAGAGAATGTCGGTAGTTGATATTGATGCGGTTGTACCACATGATTTAGTTAATTCCAAGGTTTTGGTTTCTGTTGTTAAGGAGTTTTTTAGCACTTCGCAACTTTCTCAATTTATGGATCAAACTAATCCATTGTCAGAGATAACTCATAAAAGAAGGTTGTCAGCTCTTGGACCTGGTGGAGTTAGTCGTGATCGTGTTGGTTTTGAAGTTCGTGATGTTCATCCTACTCATTATGGTCGTATTTGTCCTATTGAGACTCCAGAGGGTCAAAACATTGGTTTGATTAATTCTATGGCTACTTATGCTAGAATTAATAGGCATGGTTTTATAGAAAGTCCATATAGAAGAGTTAAAGAGGGTTTTGTAACTGATGAGGTTGTGTATCTTTCTGCTATCGAAGAAGGGAAGTACAAAATTGCTCAAGCTGACATGCAAATTCAAGCAGATGGTAGGATTAAGTCTGAACTTGTTAATTGCCGTGTTGAGTCAGGGAACTTTGTAACTGTTCCACTTGCTCAGGTTGATTTTATAGATGTAACACCTATGCAGGTGGTTTCGGTTGCTGCGTCTTTAATTCCATTTTTAGAAAATGATGATGCAAACCGAGCTCTTATGGGTTCGAATATGCAACGCCAAGCAGTTCCATTGATAAAAACAGATGCTCCCCTTGTAGGGACTGGGATTGAAGGAGTTGTAGCTGAAGATTCTGGTGCAGCGGTTGTGGCATTGAATGATGGTATTGTTGAGCAAGTTGATGCTACTCGTATAGTAATTAGAACATTAGAACGTAAGAAAAATGGTGCTCCAGAGGTAGATATATATTCATTACTTAAGTTTCGGAAATCAAATCATAATACTTGTATTAATCAAAAACCTCTTGTTAATGTGGGTGATCAGGTAAAACGTGGTGATGTGATTGCTGATGGTCCAGCTATTGACAATGGAGAGATTGCTCTTGGTAGAAATGTACTAGTTGCTTTTCTTTCGTGGAGTGGATACAACTTCGAAGATTCTATCTTAATTTCTGAGCGTATAGTAAAGGATGATGTTTTTACATCTGTTCATATTGAAGAATTTGAGGTTGTAGCTAGAGATACAAGGCTTGGTCCTGAGGAAATTACCAGAGATATGCCAAATGTAGGAGAAGAAAATCTGCGTAACTTGGATGAGGTTGGTATTGTTCATGTTGGAGCCGAGGTGAAATCTGGTGATATTCTCGTTGGTAAAGTGACTCCGAAAAGTGAATCTCCAATGACTCCTGAAGAAAAATTGCTTAGAGCTATTTTTGGTGAGAAAGCATCTGATGTTAGGGACTCTTCATTATATGTTCCTCCTGGGGTTTCTGGTACTGTTGTTGAGGTTAGAGTTCTTTCACGTAGAGGTGTGGAGAAAGATGAAAGAGCCATCACGATTGAAAAACAACAAATTGAAAAATTAGCAAAAGATAGGGATGATGAAGTAGCTATTATTGATCATTTTGTCTTTATGCGTTTGCAGAGTATTTTAGAAGGTCAAAAAGTTCTTTCTGGACCTAAAACAGTAAAAGTTGGTGTTACAATTGATAAAGTTTTATTATCTAGTTTGTCTAAGGGGCAGTATTGGCAGTTGATTGTTGAAGATAATGTCGTGATGAGTGAAATTGAGCAGATTAAAACTCAATATGATGAAAAGAAAGATGCATTAAATAAACGTTTTACTAGTAAAATTGAAAAAGTTCAAAGTGGGGATGATTTGCCTCAAGGAGCTTTAAAAGTGGTAAAAGTGTTTATTGCTACAAAACACAAACTGCAACCTGGTGATAAAATGGCTGGTCGTCATGGTAATAAAGGTGTTATATCACGTATTATGCCAGAAGAAGATATGCCTTTCCTTGAAGATGGTACTGTTGTTGATGTTGTATTAAATCCACTTGGTCTACCTTCTAGAATGAATGTTGGTCAGATTTTAGAAACCCATTTAGGATGGGCTGCAAAGAATTTGGGTTACAAAGTTGGTAATATGCTAAATGATTACAACAAAAACGAATTGGAAATTGATGCGATTAAAGATTTTGTTTATAAAATTTATGGTGATAGTGATGTTACATCTATGATCAGAAAACTAACGAAAGAAGAATTTGTTGATTTTTGTAACAAAATAAAAGAAGGAGTTTATTTTGCGACCCCTGTATTTGATGGAGCTAAGGTTGAGAATGTTAAGGAGATGTTAGAATTGGCAGATCAAGATCCTTCTGGTCAGGTTAAGCTAATTGATGGTAGAACAGGTGAATATTTTGATCGTGATGTAACAGTTGGTTATAAATATATTTTAAAATTACACCATCTTGTTGATGATAAAATACATGCTCGTTCTATAGGACCTTATAGCTTAGTGACGCAACAACCTCTTGGTGGTAAATCTCACTTTGGTGGTCAGAGATTCGGTGAAATGGAATGTTGGGCTTTGCAAGCTTATGGAGCAGCTTATACTCTGCAAGAGATGTTAACAGTTAAATCTGATGATGTTGCAGGAAGAATCAAAATTTACGAAACTATTGTTAAAGGTGATACTAATTTTGAATCAGGTATACCAGAGTCATTTAATGTTATGATTAAAGAATTTAGATCTCTTTGTTTGAATGTACAATTACTAGAAGAAAGTTCAGAATAATTTTAGCTTCACGGTAAGAATGTATTTTTCATGATTCTTGCTGTGATTACTAGTGTTACTTAATTTTAAAAGCAAGATCGCAAGATTTTAAGTTTGAGGAAAAACTATTATGTCAACGAAAGTTAATTTTTATGGTCAATTGAGTAGCACTCAGCAATTTGATCAGATCAAAATAAATATTGCAAGTCCAGAACAGATAAGATCTTGGTCTTTTGGAGAAGTTACTAAGCCTGAAACAATTAATTATCGTACTTTTAAACCTGAAAAAGAAGGGTTGTTTTGTGCTAGAATTTTTGGTCCTGTAAAGGATTATGAATGTTTATGTGGCAAATATAAACGCATGAAATATAAAGGTATTACTTGTGAAAAATGTGGTGTTGAGGTTACTACTTCAAGGGTAAGAAGAGAAAGAATGGGTCATGTGGAGCTTGCAGCTCCTGTTGCTCATATATGGTTTTTAAAATCTCTTCCATCTAGAATAAGTACTTTGCTTGATATTGCTATGAAGGATTTAGAAAAAATTCTGTATTTTGAAAATTATGTAGTTATTGAACCTGGTATGTCGCCATTGCAAAAAGGTGATTTATTAACTGATGATGCTTACATTAAGGCACAAGATGAGTATGGAGAAGATAGTTTTGTTGCCTTGATAGGTGCAGAAGTAGTACAACGTCTTCTTGCAGAACTTGATTTAGAGGAGTTAAGTATAAAGTTAAAAACAGAGTTTCACGAAACTAACTCTGAAACTAAAAAGAAAAAAATAATTAAACGTTTAAAGCTTGTTGAAGATTTTCTTATGTCTGGTAACAAGCCAGAATGGATGATAATTAATGTATTACCTGTAATCCCTCCTGAAATTAGACCTCTTGTGATGCTTGATGGAGGAAGGTTTGCTACATCAGATTTGAATGAATTATATAGAAGAGTTATTAATAGAAATAATCGTTTACGTAGATTGCTTGAGTTAAAAGCACCAGACATTATTATTCGCAATGAAAAGAGAATGTTGCAAGAATCTGTCGATGCTTTATTTGATAATGGTCGTCGTGGTAAAGTTATTAAAAACCCAAATAAACGTCCGTTGAAATCTTTGAGCGATATGCTAAAAGGTAAACAAGGTCGTTTTAGACAAAACTTACTTGGTAAGAGAGTTGACTATTCAGGTCGTTCTGTGATTGTGGTTGGTCCTGAATTAAAATTGCACCAATGTGGCTTGCCAAAAAAAATGGCACTTGAATTATTTAAACCTTTCATTTACTCCAAACTCGAGCTTTATGGAATAGCAACAACTATTAAAGCAGCTAAAAAAATTGTAGAAGCTGAAAGAGTAGAGGTTTGGGATATTTTAGAGGAAGTAATACGTGAGCACCCGGTTCTTTTAAACAGGGCGCCAACTCTGCATAGACTTGGAATTCAAGCTTTTGAACCTTTGCTTATTGAAGGTAAGGCTATTCAGTTACACCCACTTGTTTGCGCTGCTTTTAATGCTGATTTTGATGGTGATCAGATGGCTGTGCATATTCCTTTATCCATAGAAGCTCAGCTTGAAGCTAGAGTACTTATGATGTCTACAAATAATATACTGAGCCCTGCTAATGGTAAGCCTATTATTTCTGCAGATAAGGATGTTGTACTTGGCTTATACTATCTTACACTTGAGCTTTTAAAGGAGCCTGGTGAAGGGATGATCTTTGCTAATATGTCTGAAGTTGAATTTGCTCTGCATGAAAAAGTAGTGACTTTGCATTCTAAGATTAAATTTCGTATGAAAATTATCAATTTAGAAGGGAAGTATGTTGAGACTTTAATTGATACAACGCCTGGTAGATTGATTCTTGGAGAGTTATTGCCTAAAGATGATTTGAATATTGATTTCAAATTAGTAAATAAGCAAATGACAAAAAAAGCAATTTCTAATTCTATTGATTCTATTTATCGTTATTGCGGTCAAAAAGCTACAGTAATATTTTCAGATCATTTAATGCAATTAGGATTTAAATATGCCTGTAAATCTGGTATTTCCTTTGGTATGGATGATATGGTAATACCAACTTCAAAAGGAAAACATATAAAAGAAGCATCATCTTTGGTAAAAGCTTTTGAACAGCAATATTCTGAAGGTTTGATCACTTTTGGAGAAAAATTCAACAAAGTAGTTGATGCTTGGTCTGCTTGTACTGATAAGGTTGCTGGTGATATGATGGAAGATATAGCAAAACCTTCTGGAGAGAATAAGAATAATGTCCAAAAATTGAATTCAATTCATATGATGGCTATTTCAGGTGCTAGAGGTTCTGCTGCTCAGATTAAACAGCTAGCTGGTATGAGAGGTCTTATGACAAAACCTTCCGGTGAAATCATTGAAACTCCTATTATTTCGAATTTCAGAGAAGGCTTGACTGTTAGAGAGTATTTTAATTCTACGCATGGTGCACGTAAAGGTCTTGCCGATACTGCTTTGAAAACGGCCAATTCGGGATATTTAACTAGAAGATTAGTTGATGTAGCCCAGAATTGCATTATTACATCGTATGATTGTGGGACAACAGATGGTATAGAAATAAAAACTATAATTGATGGCGGTGAGGTTGTAATATCTTTGGCTGATCAAATTTTAGGAAGATCAGTAACATCTGATGTTTATCATCCAGTGACAAATGCATTGATGATTTCTGCTGGTGGTTTAATTGATGAAGAAAAATTAGAAATAATAGAATCTTCTGGAATAGATTTTCTCAAAGTTAGGTCTGTTCTTACTTGTAAAACTCGTTCCGGTGCATGTGCAAAATGTTATGGTCGTGATTTGTCAACAGGAGATATAGTTTCTATAGGTGAGGCTATAGGTGTTATTGCTGCTCAATCTATTGGAGAACCAGGAACTCAACTTACTATGAGAACTTTCCATATAGGTGGAGCTGCTACAAAAGGTGCAGAAGTATCTTCTGTGGAAGCTTTTTATGATGCAAAAGTAAAAATAATAGGTCGTAATTTAGTTGTTAATTCTGAAGGTCGCAAAATAGTTATGAGTAGAATTTGCGAATTATTATTGGTTGATGATAAAGGTAATGAACGTTCAAGAAACAAGGTACCTTATGGCGCAAGGTTGCTGGTTGATGATAATGATATTGTAAAAAAAGGACAGAAAATGGTCGAATGGGATCCTCATACTATTCCAATCATTACAGAGAAATCAGGTAAAGTCGTATTTACCGATATGATAGAAGGTTTGTCGATTAGAGATGTTATGGATGATACTACTGGTATTTCAAGTAAGGTAGTTATTGAGTCTAAACAATATTCTAAAGGCGCTGATTTACGACCACGTATACAATTGCTTGATTCTAGTGGTAAAAAGATTGAATTATCAAATGGTTTGGAAGCAAAATACTATTTACCAGTCAATGCGGTGCTTAGTATAACTGATGGTTCAACAGTGGCTGCCGGAGATATTGTTGCTCGTATCCCTAGAGAGTCAACAAAAACAAGAGATATTACTGGTGGTTTACCTAGAGTTGCTGAGCTTGTGGAAGCAAGGAGACCGAAGGATCACGCAGTAATTGCAGAAGTAGATGGTCGTATTGAGTTTGGTAAAGATTATAAATCGAAGAGAAGGGTGGTGCTACATCCATCTGATGGATCAGAGCCAATTGAGTATATGTTACCTAAAGGAAAACATGTTGTTGTAAATGAAGGTGACTTTGTAAAAAGAGGGGACATGCTTATTGATGGTAATCCCGTTCTTCAAGATATTTTAAAGGTTATGGGTGTTGAAGCTCTTGCAAGATATATGGTTGAGCAAATTCAGGCTGTGTATAGGTTGCAAGGTGTAAAAATTGATGATAAGCATATTGAAGTTGTGATTCGTCAAATGTTACAGAAAGTAGAGGTTACTCATGCTGGAGATACTAGCTTTACAATAGGAGAATTTGTTGATTCTATAGAACTTGAAGATATCAATGAAAAACTTTTAAGAGATGGGAAGGAAACTGTTCGTTCAGAACCAGTATTGCAAGGTATTACTAAGGCTTCGTTGCAAACTAATTCCTTTATATCAGCCGCTTCTTTTATGGAAACAACTAAGGTTCTAACAGAAGCTGCTGTAGCTGGAAAACTTGACAGATTAGTTGGTCTAAAGGAAAATGTAATTGTTGGTAGATTGATACCAGCTGGAACAGGTTTTTATATGAATATGGCCAAAAAAGAAGCTCAAATGAGAGATAGAAAAATTATGGAAGCTCTTTAATTTTGAATTAATCATAAATCATCAAAACTGCTCTGAGTTTTAGGCTTCGGGCAGTTTTTTTGTTTAATTTATTTTACAGCCTCTCCTTCAAAACTCTCCACGGCTTAATTAGCAAGGGGTTTGATGTTATAAACAGCTTACAAAGTCCATAAGAAAATGGTATAATTACCTCATAAAGCTTATGGATTTTAAAATTATACCTATAGAAAATATTACTTTTTCTTAAAAACAAGAAAGGTTATTTGACGAGAGATTATCTATAAAACTAAATCCTACAAACAAATTATATAAACTAAGGGATTTGGTAAATTGGTCTGAACTTGAATCCAGAGCATTGCCTAACATTG
>CAMCXV010000013.1 GCA_945883665.1 Rickettsia typhi
GGTCTTGGTTATGAACTAGCCATGCAATATTCAAATCCCCATAGTAGATTAATATTAATTGGTAGAAATGAAGTTAAGTTAAATAAAATTGCTAATTTATGTCAAAATAAAGGTGCAAAAACGGAGATAGTAGTTGTTGATGTAACAGATAAAATCAACATGACTAAATATATAACAAAATTTTGCAACCAATATGTTATCGATATTGTAATTGCTTGTGCGGGTGTTTCGGCTGGTACACTTGAAGGTCCAGAGAGTTCATCTCAGGTTGAAGTAATATTTGATACTAATATAAATGGTGTTCTAAATACCATAATGCCTTTATTGCCGCATATGATTGCAAAAAAAAGTGGGTCTATTGTGGTTATTAGTTCTATGGCTGGTTTGATTGGGCTATCAAGTGCCCCTTCTTATTCAGCAAGTAAAGGCTGTGTTAGAGTTTTTGGCGAAGCTCTAAGGGGATATTTGAAACAATATAATGTTAACGTTAATGTTGTAATTCCTGGATATATTAAAACCCCAATGACTGATGTTAATAATTTCCCTATGCCTTTTATGATTTCAGCAAAAGAAGCTGCTGAAAAAATCATCAAAGCTGTTGCTAATAATAAAGGCGTATTAGCTTTTCCAATTATTACATATATTTTATTAAAATGTTTAAGCTGCCTGCCTAACCAATTAATAAATTATATTAATTCCAAGCTTCCTGGTAAACCATCTTTTGAGAAGTAATATGCTTGATATTACAAAATTGTTGTGTAATAATCTTGTAATGGTAAATAAATTTTTATCAAACAACTAATATTAATAGGGATAATATGAAAAAAAATATTCTAATAATTGCTGCTATTCCAATGGTTATTTTTAGTATTTTAACTGCTCAAGCGGTCGAAGAAAATGCTGCTAATTCTGTTATAAGTGCTGCAACAAATGCAATAATACCAGCACCAGAATCGCAGAAAAATCTAATAATTACTGATGCATGGGTGAGAGAGACAATATCCCCAAATAATAATTCAGTTGTTTATATGAAAATTAGCAATCCTACTGATAAAGAAATAGTTATCATTGGTTCATCCGCTGCTGAGACGGCAAATAATGTCGAGTTACACCAAAGTTTTGTTGATGAAAAAGGTGTTAGCAGAATGACATCTATCGATAAAATAGTTGTACCAGCAAAAACAGATATAGAGCTAGCACCTGCTGGAATTCATATTATGCTTTTGGATTTAAAAAAATCTTTGAAAATTGGAGATAAAGTTAAGCTTGAAGTAAAAATTCAAGGCAGAAATCCATTAGTAATTCAAGCTGAAGTAAAGAATGAAAGCAATTGAGTAGTTATTTTACCCTAAAAAAACCCAATTTTTATTCTGAAGAATTTATATTGAATTATTAGTAAATCTAAGAGTGATAATTAAATTATTATTGACTTCGAATGATTTATGGTTATACTTGCTTCATTGTATTTAAGTAATTATTTTGAGAGAATGCTGATATGTTTGCAGTTGTTAAAACAGGTGGAAAGCAATATAAAGTTGCAAAAAATAGCATAATTAAAGTAGAAAAAATTGAAGGCCAGTTAGGTAGTCAGGTTGAACTTAGCGAAGTTTTGATGGTTGGGGAACATTTAAAGCCTTCATTTATTGGGACACCAGTTGTTAAAGGCGCAATTGTGACAGCTGAAATTGTTAGTCAATTTAGAGATGATAAAATCATTATCTTTAAAAAGAAAAGACGTCAACACTATCGTCGTAAGAACGGTCATAGGCAAGATATAACAGAGTTAAAAATTCTTGATATTGTAAAAAAATAAGGTTTTAAGATATGGCAACCAAAAAAGCTGGCGGTAGTTCCAGAAACGGTCGTGATTCGGCAGGGCGTAGATTAGGCGCAAAAAAATCTGATGGTCAAGAAGTAATTCCTGGCAATATTATATATAGACAGCGCGGAACAAAAATCCATCCTGGTAAAAATGTTGGAATAGGTAAGGATCATACCTTATTTGCTCTTATCCATGGAAAAGTTGAATTTATATCTAAAAAAGATAAAAAACTAGTTAACGTAGTTTAAGCATAGATTATTTAACAAATAATTTGTTTTATCAAGCGAGTTAGATTGATTATAATGAATCTTTTTTTGGACAAATACTCTATCCCTCTTTTGAGTCTAGAGTATTTGTTATTTAATTTTCAACTTGAGTATAGCAGCATTACAAGCTAAAAACTCATAAATCTCTATCTATAAATTAGGATACTTGTATATTATTAAGTTAGAATATTGTAAATGCACTCTTGTAACTTGGGATATCAATATTAAATAAATTTAAAAACATAGAGATAGTTCTGCTATATTAGAACTTAAAAGCTCTGTTCTTTTTAATTGATGATTCCATTTTTCCTAAATATTATGCTATTAATCATTACTGCTTTTTAAAACATTCATACTAAACACAAGTAAGAATTATAGATAAAAAAATTGCTTGCATTTAATCGTATGGCAAAATCAAAATACTGAGCGCAAATTTATCTAATCTTGAATTAGGCGTTTATAAGATTTGTTACGTGATTTTTTGGTAATATCAATGTATATTTATGTTAAAGATTTTATCCACATTGTAAAAAATTATTTATATGAAGAAATTATCATCTGAAAAATTACCTGAAGAAATATACCAAAAATCATTCCAAATGATTATCTTAAAATTGCAAAATTTTTGGAGTGAATATGGTTGTGCAATTCTTCAACCATATGACATGGAAATGGGTGCTGGTACTTTTCATCCAGCAACGGTGCTGCGTTGTCTTGGTTCAAAACCTTGGAATGTAGCCTATGTTCAGCCATCGCGTAGACCAGCAGATAGTAGATATGCTGAGCATCCCAATAGAATGCAGCATTATTATCAATTTCAAGTTATTTTAAAACCATCACCTGAAAATATTCAAGATCTCTATCTTGAGAGTTTAAAAATCCTTGGTATTGATACAAAAGTTAATGATATAAGATTTGTTGAAGATGACTGGGAATCCCCAACTCTTGGTGCTTCTGGTCTTGGTTGGGAAGTTTGGTGTAATGGAATGGAAGTATCACAATTTACTTACATGCAACAAATTGGTGGCATAGATTGCAGACCAGTAGCTGGAGAAATCACTTATGGTCTTGAGAGATTAGCTCTATATATTCAAGGAAAAGATGCTGTAAAAGATTTAGATTGGAATGGTCAAACAGGAGAGAAAGCTCTAACTTACGCTCAAGTTGATTTTGAAGCTGAAAAACAATTTTCAAAATTTAATTTAGAAGTTGCTGATGTAGAAATTTTAACCAGACATTTCATTGATTCAGAGACGCAATGTAAGCAGTTAATAGAAGCGAATTTACCTATGCCAGCTTACGATTATTGCATTAAAGCCAGTCATTTGTTTAATTTGTTAAATTCTAGGGGTGTTATTAGCGTAACAGAACGAGCATCTTATATAGCAAGAGTACGTAATTTAGCAAAATTGACTTGCAACAAATGGCTTGAAATTGAAGGTTATAATGTATGAGCGAATTATTAATAGAATTATTTTCTGAAGAAATTCCAGCAATGATGCAAAGCAAGGCAGAAATTGCTTATTTAAATATTTTTACAAAATATTTTCAAGAAAAAAAAATTGGTTTTAAAGATATAAAAATCTTTGTTGGACCAAGGCGTGTAGTAATATATGCAGATGGATTGGATAAAGAGATAAAGGGTCAAGCTATCTCTATTAAAGGACCAAAAGTTGGTAGTCCAGAATTGGCAATTGAAGGATTTTGTAAATCTAATAACATAAATAAAGCTGATTTAGTTATACAAGAAGTCAAAGGTACAAAATGTTATTTTTATGAAAAAGAAATAACTACTCAAAAAATTACTGATATTTTTTTAAAAAGCCTAGCTGAACCAATTATGGAATATGTCTGGCCAAAGTCGATGTATTGGTCGGATTATAAAATAAAATGGGTAAGACCACTTAAAAATATATTATGCGTTTTTGATGGAAAAACTATCCCTTTTAAGCTAGGTCATTTAACGGCAAATGATATTACTTTTGGACATAAATTTATGAGTCCAAAAGAAATATCAGTGAAAAATGTTGCAGATTATAAAAAAGATTTAGAGGACAATTTTGTTATGCTAGATCGTTCTGATAGAATACAGAAAATTGAAGCTGGTCTTAAAATCAAAATAGAGGATTTAAATAAAAAATTAAATCCTGATCCCGCTTTGCTTGAAGAAGTAGCGGGTCTTGTTGAATGGCCAGTAGTTTTGCATGGAAGAATAGATGGTAGATTTTGGGCTCTTCCTACAGAAGTTTTGGTAGCTTCAATGAGGACTCATCAAAAATATTTTAGTGTTTTCTTTAATCCCACTCTTGTTAGAGCTCAAGGCGAACCTGTTAAAGCTCAAGAAACCTTTCTTGATTTTTTTTTCCTGTTCGTTAGTAATATAGAATCTTCTGATAAAAGAATTATTGAAAAAGGTAACGAAAAAGTTCTTTCCGCAAGGTTTGATGATGCTTTGTATTTTTATAATCAAGATTTAAAAACAACGTTAAAGGAAAAATCTAAGAAGCTTGATAAGGTTGTTTTTCATGCTAAACTTGGTTCGATGAAAGAAAAAATTGATCGTCTTAAGAAACTAGTAGAATCTATCAATCGTAATGCAAATGATATAAATGATATAAATGATATAATTGAGGCAGCGTCAATTTGTAAAAGTGATATTGTATCTGAATTAGTAGGCGAATTTCCAAGCTTACAAGGCATAATGGGTTATTATTACGCAAAATCTGAAGGGAAAGAAGAATCTGTTGCCATTGCGATTAGAGATCATTATAAGCCACAAGGTCCTAGCGACTCTGTACCTTCTAAAGAAGCAGGATTACTGGCATTAGCTGATAAGATAGATAGTCTATGCGGCTTAATGCTAGCTGGTGAAAAACCAACTGGTTCAAAAGATCCTTATGCGCTTCGAAGGCTAGCTCTTGGTATTATAAGGATTATTCTAGAAAATCAATGTGTAGGAAATGTAAATATTACAGAACTTGTAGGAGAGTCTTGTAAATTATATTCTAAAATAATTAATTATAGTAAAAACGATCAAGACCAGATTATTTTATTTATTGAAGAAAGAGCGAAAAATTACTTTAAAGATAAATTTGATAATTCCCAAGTAAATGCTAGTGTAAATTTCAAATTAGAGTCAAGTTTACCTGCAACAAAATCTAAATTAGAAGTTGTAAAAGAATTTTTGAGCACTGACGAAGGAAAGGATTTATTAAAATCTTATAAAAGAGTTAGTAACATGATTGGTAGTGCTAATATCAATCCAGATGATGAAATAGATTCTAAGATAAAATTATTAAGTGAAGAGAAGAAGTTGTTAGAATATGTAGAGAATAATTCTGATTCGCTCATACATAAAAGCATATTGGGATATAATGTTGCTTTACAAGAACTTTTAACGATAAAAGTTATTTTAGATAGATATTTTGAGAATGTGATGGTTATGGATAAAGACCCTAGCATTGCTAAAAATCGATTATTGATACTAGCGAAAGCAAAAAGCATCTTTAATAGAATCGTAAATTTTGATCTTTTATAACATTATGAAAGATTTAGAAATTATTGCTAAAGCTGCGCAAATCATTAAATTGGGAGGTCTAGTTTCTTTTCCAACCGAAACTGTATATGGTCTTGGAGCTAATGCTTTTAGCCAAGAGGCTTGTTTAAAGATATATGAAGCAAAAGGAAGACCAAGCAATAATCCTTTAATAGTTCATGTTGCAACATTAGAACAAGCAGAAGAGCTTGCTATTTTTAATGAGGAAGCTTATTTGCTAAACTCTTTATGGCCAGGACCTCTAACCATGGTGTTACCTAAAAAAAATAACAGTAAATTAGCATCATGCGTTACAGCTGGGTTAGATACGGTTGCTATCAGAATTCCAGGTCATAAAGTTGCTAAAGATTTAATTTTACAAAGCGGATGTCCAATAGCAGCCCCTAGTGCTAATAAATCTGGTTATTTGAGCGCTACGTCACATGAGCATGTAAGAAACGGTTTTCAAAACAAAGAGATATTTATTATTGAGTCTAAAACTACTAGTTTATATGGTCTTGAATCAACGATTATTGATCTTTCAACTAATATACCAACAATTTTACGATTCGGATTTATTACTCCGCAAGTGATAGAGCAAATAATTGGCAAAGAAGTAGCCATTGCTACAAAATTTTCGGTAATAAAAGCACCGGGTATGATGCATCTGCACTACGCTCCAACAACCCCTCTTAGAATTAATGCCCAATTTTTGGAAGATGGCGAAATAGGGCTGAATTTCGGCGATAGTAAATTAGATTCCAAAGATTCGTTGAATTTAAGCCCAAGCAGTAATTTGTCTGAAGCAGCAGCTAATTTATTTGCCTATTTACATATTTTAGATATTTATGCTCAGAACAATTCAATCAAAAAAATTGCCGTCGCTCCAGTGCCGAATGAATCTATCGGTCTTGCAATAAATGATCGTCTAATTAAGGGGTCTTAAGATGTGCTATGGATTAACAAAGTATATATAAAATTTATAACCTCTGTGCATCTCTTTGTGAAATTGTATCAAAAATTTAGAGTTTTGACGGAGAGACTACAAATTATACTAGAATATGTGCCTAAATATAAATGGGCTTTTTGCAAAACCCATTTATATTTAGATATAAACAAAAAAGACCTAAGATTCTAGTCTTCTTCTTCTGTTGTTTTTTCTGATACGTCTTTCTGTTTCTTGATCTTTACGAACTTTTTTCACCGAAGGTGGCTCATAAAAACGAGACATTTTCATTTCACGAAAAACCAATTCTCTTTGCATTTTTCTCTTTAGATCGCGGATAGCTTTTTCGCCATTTCCGCCTTGAACACTAACTTGTACAGACACTAAAATTTACCCCCTTAAAGGACACTATAAAATTGAAATTAATTATCATTATCTATATACTTATCTTAATTGTCAACTAAAAAGCTAAATTTCACATGACGGACATAGGCGAAAAACATAAATTGTTAAGAGATGAGTTTTTTAATCAGTTAGCTTTGTTAGTTGTAGATTACAATTGGGGCAAAGATCTATACAAGAAAGTAGAAGAAAAATGTAACTTTCTAAAAAATTATCATTATATCTTATTTCCTGAAGGTGAACATCAAATAATAGATGGTTTCGAACAATGGCAAGATCGAAAAATGCTTAAATTACTTGCTCAAGACGTCTTGAAATTAAAAACTAGAGAAAAAATAGCAAAAGCACTAGAAGCCAGAATAATAAGCATTGTAGAAAAGCCAGTAATTCTTAAAGAAAATGCTTTATTTTTATTACCATGTAATTTTTTATTAGGCACAAAATGCCATATCAGAACTTGTGATTTAATTTGGCGTTATGCTGGTGATAAATCTGATGATTTTAATTATTATACCAAAAGAGGTCTTTTACTTGGGGTTTATGTATCTGCTCGATTATTTTATATTGCAGATGACTCTAAGGAATTTATCAAAACCAAAGAATTTATTGCAACTTCCCTAGAAAGCATTATAAATATAGCGAAGATTAAAAGCAAAATAACATTTCCATCTATAGAGGATATACCAATATTAAGAGTTATGATTTGAAGAAAAGAAATGTTATCTTAGAAGATTGGTGTAATAACTTTATTATAAAATTCGTCTTCCCAGCGCAAGTAAGACAAAACATAATCCAGAATTTAATCCCCCATTTTCTAAAAATTACTAAATAAATAGACTAAATATATGAGCAATAATAAATTTTATCCAGATGTTAAATCCAATGTTTCATTTCCAGAAATAGAAGAAGAAGTTCTAAAATATTGGCAAGAAAATAATATTTTTAATAAATCAGTTGAGAATCGCCAAGCTAAAATTGATAACAAAAATAATGAATTTATTTTTTATGATGGGCCACCTTTTGCTAATGGACTACCTCATTATGGTCATCTTTTAACCGGATTTATTAAAGATGTTTTTGCTCGTTACCAAACTACTAAGGGGAAAAAAGTAGAAAGAAGATTTGGCTGGGATTGCCATGGTCTTCCTGCTGAAATGGGGGCAGAGAAAGAACTAGGATTTTCAGGAAGAATAGCTATTGCAGAATTTGGTATTGATAAATTCAATGCTCATTGCAAATCATCCGTCATGAAATATGCAAATGATTGGGAAAAATACGTAAGTCGTCAGGCAAGATGGGTAGATTTTAATAATTCTTATAAAACTATGGATAAGAATTATATGGAGTCTGTTATTTGGGCTTTTAAAGAATTATATAAAAAAGGTCTAATTTACGAATCAATGCGAGTAATGCCTTATTCTTGGGCTTGCGAAACTCCTTTATCCAATTTTGAAACAAGATTAGATAATTCTTATCGCGAACGAACTGATAAAGCGGTCACAGTTAGTTTCACTTTAATTGACAAACCAAGCAATGCACCAGATGGATTTGCAGAATATAGAATAGTTGCCTGGACCACAACTCCTTGGACATTACCATCAAATTTAGCACTAGCCGTAAACCCTGATTTTGAATATATTTTTGTACCTAGTGGTAATATTTGTTACATTATAGCTTCTTTTGCTTTAGCAAAATATACTAAAGAATTAAAAATAGAATCAGAGCAAGTAACTTACAAAACTGTTAAAGGAAAAGATTTAGCCAACCTTAGTTACATTCCTTTATTTGATTATTTTAAAAACAATGCTAATAGTTTCAGAATTTTAACTGGAGAATTTGTGATTGAAGGAAGCGGCACAGGAATTGTTCATATGGCCCCTGGTTTTGGCGAGGATGATCAAATTCTTTGTCAAAAAGAAGGCATAGAACTTGTGTGTCCAGTAGATAATTCTGGAAAATTCACCTCGGAAATTACAGATTTTGCTGGAATGCAAGTATTTGACGCAAATGATTCAATCATTATCAAATTAAAACA
Organism: Rickettsia typhi; assembly: GCA_945883665.1. Lineage (GTDB taxonomy): Bacteria > Pseudomonadota > Alphaproteobacteria > Rickettsiales > Rickettsiaceae > Megaera > Megaera typhi_B. Next base: position 9,007 of record CAMCXV010000013.1, read on the forward strand.
ACAAGGTAATTGGCTTAAAACTGAGCAATATATCCATAACTATCCACATTGTTGGCGCACAGATACACCTTTAATATATAAAGCAGTACCTTCTTGGTATGTTAAAGTTACGGAATTTAAAGATAGAATGGTTGAATTAAATCAGCAAATTAACTGGATACCAGGAAACGTAAAAGATGGTTTATTCGGTAAATGGTTAGAAAATGCGAGAGATTGGTCAATAAGCAGGAATCGTTTTTGGGGAACACCTATTCCAGTATGGCGTTCAAACGATCCAAAATATCCAAGAATTGATGTTTACGGCTCTTGCGCTGAATTGGAAAAAGATTTTGGAGTAAAAATTGACGATCTACACAAACCGTTTATTGAAGAATTAACAAGACAAAATCCAGATGATCCAACTGGTAAATCTATGATGATAAGGGTTTCGGACGTATTTGACTGCTGGTTTGAAAGTGGCTCAATGCCTTATGGTCAAGCTCATTACCCTTTTGAAAATAAAGAATGGTTTGAAAATCATTTTCCAGCTGATTTTATTGTTGAATATTCTGCTCAAACTAGAGGTTGGTTTTACACATTAATGGTTCTGTCAACTGCACTTTTTGATCGTCCGCCATTTTTAAATTGCATTTGTCATGGAGTGATACTTGATTCTACTGGTCAAAAATTATCTAAAAGACTTAATAACTACGCAGATCCACTTGAATTATTCGATAAATACGGCTCTGATGCCTTAAGAGTGACGATGCTTTCATCCAACGTTGTTAAAGGTCAGGAGCTCCTTATTGACAAAGAAGGCAAAATGGTTTTTGACTCCCTAAGACTATTTGTTAAACCAATTTGGAATGCTTATCACTTTTTTTGTTTATATGCTAATCTTGATTCTATTAAAGCCGAGCAAAATACTTCAAGCAAAAATATTTTAGATCGATATATATTATCTAAATTAAAATCTACTGTACAAAAAATAGAATGTGAGATGGATCGTTTTGATACGGTTGAATCATATGCTGCTGTCTCCTCATTCTTTGAATTGTTAAATAATTGGTACATTAGGAGAAGCAGAAGCAGGTTTTGGAAGAGTAAAAAAGATGAAGATAAATTTTCAGCTTACAATACTCTATATACATGCCTTGAAATTATGACTAAAGCAATGTCTTCATTATTACCACTAATCTCGGAAAATATATATCTTGGGCTAAATGGTAAAGATACTTTTAGCTCTGTTCATTTAGAAGATTTTCCTAACTTAGACAGTGTAAATATTGACTCTGATTTAGTTGATATAATGGATCAGGTTCTAGATATATGCAGTATTGCATTATTTATCCGTAGTGAAGAAAATATTAGAGTGCGACAACCCCTTTCTTCGTTAAAAATTATTACCGATAATAGCTCAATGTTTGAGAAATTTGAAGATTTGATAAAAGATGAAATTAACGTTAAGTCAATTATCTACAGTAATGATTTGAAAAATAATGCAAATTTAAAATTATCTATTAATTTTCCAATTCTTGGTAAGAGATTACCGCAAAAAATGAAGGATATAATTCAACTTTCTAAAAATGGGGAGTGGAAATATATTAATGATGAACTTTATATAGCTGATGAACAATTGTTAAAAGATGAGTATTCTCTTGTATTACTACCTAAAAATCCACAAGGAACTAAACCATTTTCTAACAATAAAGGAATTATCTGTGTTGATCTTAATCTAACCTCAGCATTAAAAGAAGAGGGAATTGCTAGAGATCTCGTTAGATTTATTCAGCAAACAAGGAAAGAAGCAGGTTTTGAAATTTCAGATCGAATTAAATTAAATATAAAAGCTAATTCAGATTTAAAAACTGTTTTAAAAAATTACGAACATTTTATTGAGGAACAAACGCTTAGTGAAATTGTAGAAAATTTTGACCCAGAATATAAAATGAATGTTGATTTAAATGGTCATAATATAATTATAAAAGTTTCGCGAATATAGATGTGCAATCAAGGGAAATAATAGCAAAACCAATAGATAACAAATATTTAGGATTAAATAGAAGTAATTGGAATTTTAATATCGACTAGCACAATTCTTGCTATTATGATTAGTATTGAATATTAATTAAAAAAAATAATGAAAGAAAAAATTTATACTGGATCAAGCAAGACTCTTTATCAATCTGATGAAGATTATGCTCTTATTATGTCTTTTAACGATAATTTAAAACTTCAAGATAAAAGTTCAGTTATAATATCTGGCAAAGGGGTTATCAATAATAGTATTTCCGCATTTTTGATGCAAAAACTCGATTTAATTGGTATCGAAACTCATTTTATTCAAAAAAACAATATGCGTCAGCAGTTAATACAATTTGTTGATGTATTTCCAGTGCAACTCCGTGTTTCTTCTTTGGCTTCAGATAGATATGTTAAAGATTTTGGCATGGAAGATGGTTTTGTTTTTGACTCTCCAATCATAGATTTTAGAGTCAAAAATGGAGATTTGAATTATCCTATTATTAATGAGCATCAAATATATAGTTTTTCTTGGTTAAGTAAAAAAGAGATAATTCAGTTAAAGAATGTAGCTATTAGAGTATATGATTTTCTTTCAGGTCTCTTCGCTGGTATCGGTATAAGATTAGTTGATATTAAACTAGAATTTGGTAGAGTTTTTAATGGTGAAGAATATATGATAATGCTTACAGACGAAATTTCACCCGATACTTGTAAGTTGTGGGATATGCATAATAACGAAAAATTATGTTACGAAATAGCGGAAACTAATCAGGATCTTGTCATGAGTGTTTATCAAGAAGTTTTAAGAAGATTAAATATAAAAACAGACTCATAAACTATATTAATTAATCGAGAATAAAAACTAAGTTAAGTAGGGAATTTTGAGTTTGACTTTTTTTATTAATGTTTATATAATTATTGAAAATCTGAATTTTAAATACTAAATAGGTGTAAGTAGAGTGACCAAAATCATTAAGGCAAAGTACAAAGCTAGTAGAAGACTTGGAAAAAGTATTTGGGGAGATGCAAAAGATCCTGTTAACACAAAGAATTATCGTCCTGGTCAGCACGGACCTACTGGTCGCGTCAAGACTTCCGACTATGGTATTCACTTACATGCAAAGCAAATTGTAAAATCTCATTATGGTAGAGTGACTGAAAAACAGTTTAGAAATACTTTTGCTCTTGCTACTAAAATGAAAGGTAATACGGCAGAAAATTTTGCTGGTCTTCTTGAAAAAAGAATAGATATGGTTGTATATAGACTAAATCTTGCACCTTCAATTTTCGCAGCAAGACAGTTAGTTTCACATAAACATGTAAAATTAAATGGTAAAAAAGTAAATATTGCTAGTTTAAGGGTTAAAGAAGGTGACTTAATTGAACTTAAGGACTCTTCTAAGCAAATAATTATTTGTACTGAATCTGCCAAAAAAATTGAGAGATCTGTACCTGGTTATTTATCTCTGGATGCAGATGCAATGTCTGGTGTTTTTGTAAGAACACCTTCAATTTCTGACATTCCTTATCCTTTTCAAGCGGATTTTAACAAAATAGTTGAACTTTATTCTCGTTAAGAAAAATTTTCAAAGTAAAAAAGTTTTTAGACATTATATAATAGATTGGTGATGTATTATTTCACCAATCTATTCACAGAAAATGCAAGCAAAATTTATCGATAGGGCTTGCTAGTCTCTTCCTCTTCCTCTTCCTTTTCCTCTTTCTCAGAACTCTAAATTTTTGATATAATTTTAAGAATTTCAAAAGTAGCACACCGTATTTTCATTTTTTGAGCTATTTTTTTACCAAGGACTTAAAATTTTGGTTTTAAGATGTCAAAAATTCTGCTTTTACTCATGATCCCCCCTTGCGTAATGCTAATTGCTTAAATTATTTTAATTTTTGGAAAATTATTATGTTGTGGATTCTTTTAAAATGTTTGCAATCCAAAATTCTTTTTTAATATCAGTCAATCAATAGTTAAATCATTTGCAAATAACTTTATTGCATGAATATTTTCTTTATATTAAACAAAATACGATTAAAAATAGAATATAAGAAACCCTCAACGATTGAGATAAGGCAATAGATAGATAGCTTTGATAAAATTATACGATGCTTTTAAACATTTTTTTGCTACGCTAATTCAACCGAATCTAATGTATAAAATATCTTCTTAATACAGTAATTTAAAATAATTTGTGACTGACTATAAAAGCAATGATTTTATAATGGATCACCCCTTATTTCAACAGCTCAATTACCTATCGCTTTTATCTCTATCTATATATTGTACTACTTGCTTAACTTTAAGCGCATTAATAATTTCATCTACGTGATTAGAAGATTTAACCTCTAAGTCAAATAACATTTCAAAATAATCGTTATTTCGATTTTTTATCTTAAAGTTAATGATATTTGCACCAGCTACAGCAATTTCTGATGTTAGAATCGCAAGACCGCCAATTTCATTTAATAACAAGATTTTTATTCTTGCCACAAAAGGTATATTAGATTTATTGCTATCCCAAGTAAGATCAAGTATACGATTTGACATACCAGCAAAATTATTTAACATTTCACAATCAGAAGTATGGATTGTAACACCACTCCCTGCGTGAATAATACCCACTATCCGATCCCCAGGAAGAGGATAACAGCATTTAGCATAATGAATAGCCATCCCTGGTATTAAACCCTTGATCGGTATGGCATTTTTTTCTTGTGAGCTCAAAGAAGATTTTTTACCAAATTTTAATAAAGATAACGTAGAACTTAGTCTACTTTTTTTAGGAGAGGTGATTTTTAGTATCTCTTCTCTATCAATTGTTCCTTTTCCAATTGAAAAAAATAATTCATCAATTGATTTTTTAAAAAATTTACAAGCTATTAAAAGAGCTTTTTGTTCATCTTCGATTTTATTCACTTTTAATGCTTTTTGAATAATCGCTTCACCGAGTTTTATATGTTGATTTCTAGATTGATTCTGAATAACTTTTTGAATTTCTCCTCGAGCTTTACCGGTAACAACAAATTTTTCCCATGAAGGAGAAGCTGTTTGATTTTTAGAGATTATTATTTCAACCTGATCACCATTTAAAAGCTGCGTTCTTAAAGGAACTATCTTTCCGTTAACTTTTGCACCTACACAATTATTTCCCACATCCGAGTGAACTTTATAAGCAAAGTCAACTGTTGTTGCACCTTTTGGCAAAGCTATTAAATTACCTTTTGGAGTAAAACAAAATACTTGATCGTAATACATTGCTAATTTAGTATTTTGTAGAAATAAGTCGGGATCACTATCTTGATCTAGAATTGAAAGTAATTCTCTGATCCATGTGTATTTCTGGTTATCTACAATATTATTATAATCTTGTTTATAACGCCAATGAGCAGCTACCCCAAACTCCGCTATATCATGCATTTGATATGTTCTAATTTGTATTTCAATTTTTTGACGTAATGGTCCAATAATTACTGTATGTAAAGATTTATATCCATTATTTTTAGGCGTACTAATAAAGTCTTGAAAATTGCCAGGCACCATTTTATATGTTTCGTGAATTATACCAAGAGCTCTATAGCAATCCTCAACCTTATCGACTAAAATTCTAAAAGCAACTATATCGGATAATTGCTCTATACTTACATTTTTTTGCTGCATCTTCATCCAGGTCGAATAAGGCGTTTTTCTACGACCAGACACGTCTGCTTTTAGACCGTTTTTTTCAAGAATTGCTTTTATTGCATCAATAATTTGAGGTATAAGTTGGTCTTGTCCATTTTCAATTGACTCAAATCGATGAACTATTGATTTTCTAATTTCTGGGTTTAGAACTTCAAAACAGATATCTTGCAACTCTTCTTTAATTCTTTGAATTCCTATTCTTTCAGCTAATGGTGCATATATTTCGATAGTTTCTAATGCAATCCTTTTTCTTTTTTCTTCATTGGCAATAAAATTTATGGTACGCATATTATGAAGACGGTCAGCAAGCTTAACAAGCAGGACTCTTATATCATCGCTCATTGCTATTAATAACTTGCGAAAATTCTCTACTTGACGAATATTATCTGCCTTAAATTTAATTTTTGTAAGTTTAGTAACTCCATCAACTAATTTTGCAACTTCTTTGCCAAAGTTTTTTTCTATATCTTCAAAAGTTAAATCCGTATCTTCGATAGTATCATGTAATATAGCTGTAACTATTGAATCAGTATCCAGATGCATTTCAGTAATTATCTTAGCTACTTCAAGAGGGTGGTGATAATAAAGATCTCCGGATTCCCTTTGCTGAGTACCATGATATTTTACAGCAAATTCAATAGCTTTTTTTATCTTTTCTTTGTCTATTATTATATCACTAGACTTATAGTTTGCTATTATGTCTTGATAATTCAAATACACTGAAATAATTACTCCTATTATATTTTCTTAATTATTCTAGGATATATTTATATAAATCTAGAGTATAGTATTTTTTTTATTGTTTTATATTTATCTAGATAAATTTTTCAAAAATTCTTATTAATGAGGAAATTATAAATATGGGGATAATAAAGATCAAAGTTCCAAAAACTAAATAGACATATTCATGACTTTGTCAAAAGCTTCCATAAATTTGTCTCGCACTGAAACCATAGTTTTCATTGTATTTGTTGCTTCTGTTGTAGCGGTTAAAACGTCAATTAGCGAAGCTTCATTAATTAAAGACTTTCTAACTACTTTTTCATGCTGATTCAAAGTGCCTCTCAAAGCACTAACGCCACTGCCCAACACTCCATTTGAATAAATATCAGATAAATTTCCGTTGGCAACGGATTTGGCGCCCTGTATACGTTGTAAAATCTGATCAGGAGACATTTTGGCAAAACTGTTGAAATTCTTTGTCACCATATTCTGGAAGGTAACGGCTTGCTCAACCTTCATAGCCTGATCAACCGAAACTTTAGGAAGATCCTGAATTTGAGTATATCTGTTTTGCGCCAGTAAAGAAATATGATCTATTGCCATATGATTATTTCATCGCCTCTATAGTTTTTTGCATCAAAGAATTACTTATATCAATTATACCTAAATTTGCCTCATACCCACGTTGAGCCTCGCTTGCATCTGCTCTCTCGATTTCTTTTTGAATATTAGGATATTTAACATATCCCTCTCCATTTGCAGCTGGATGACGTGGATCATATCTCAGTATAAAGTCTGATTTATCAAAATCAACTTTTTTAGTTCTAACAACGTTAGTTTTTAATCTTTTATCGTAATTATTGTTAGCAAAAATAATTTTTCTACGATAAGGATTGCCACCAGGAGTAACGGCTGTAGAATCTTCGTTAGCCATATTTTCCGCTGCAACTTTTAATCTTTCAGATTGAAAATGACTACCATGAGCAGCTACTTCAACAGCCTTTTTCAAATCATCTTCTAAAGCAAAACACACTTTTACAGAACAAAAATTTAACAGTAAAATAAAAAATAATAATTTAGTTTTCATAATTCGTTCTGTTTTATTTATTAGTAGCTTTATTTACCGAGAACAGCAGATACCAAGCTATTCATTACCGCATAACCTTTAACAGCTGCATTATAATCTTGCTGATTCTGAGATAGTTTTGTCATTTGTTGAGCAAGAGAAACATTATTACCATTAGGTTTAACTTCATAAGGATCTTTCAATTTGTGAGATGATAATTTTCCATTAGATCTTTTAGTATCTGCAATATGATTATCTGATGTTCTTACAAGTTTAAGAACTCTATTTGACTTTCCTTTTTCAGTAAGATCGCTGTAATCCTTAGGAGCATGAACATCTTGGGCTTTGTAGCCTGGTGTATTTACGTTAGCAAGATTCTCGGATAATACTTTATGTTTAAAAGCAGTAAGTTCAAGATATGACTTCATTAACTCGTTAGTTGTAGTATTTTTCCCATCATCACTATTATTTGATTTTTTTATAGCAATATGACTGGCTCCATAAACATTGCAGCTCATAGTCAAAATACAAAATGCACAGAAAAATAATGTTTTTTTTATCATCTAACAAATCAGTTAAAAATTTTATTCATAACATCTCTCACAGAGTTATGTATAAGATATATATGGTGTCCCCAAATTACATATTCTATAAATAGATTCATGCTTAGTTGGTTAATTTTTATTGCCAATTTTGCATTCTTAGTGTAGCAATTATCTTATAGATAGTCAATAAGGTATATTTACTAATGCATCACAGCTCTAAGATTTTAGTTGAGTATTTACCAATTATAGTTTTTTTTGGCATCGCTATATTTATTGCGTCAGTTGTTGTTGTTTTACCAAAAATTCTTGCTAAAGCAAATCCACAAAAAAACAAGCTAAAAGCTTATGAATGTGGTTTTGAACCATTCGAGGATGCAAGAACAAAATTTGATATTCGTTTTTATTTAGTAGCAATTTTATTTATCATTTTTGACTTGGAAATAGCTTTTTTAATTCCTTGGGCTATTAACCTGAAATCAATAGGTATTTTTGGTTTTTGGTCAATGATGGTTTTCTTGTCTGTATTGACTGTTGGATTCATTTATGAATGGAAGAAAGGAGCCTTAGAATGGGAATAGCTATTAACAAATTGGGTCAACTATTATGAAAAATACAATATCATCACAAGATAGTTTTTTTGAAGAAGAGCTATCAGATCGTGGATTCGTTCTAACGAAACTAGATGATTTAGCAGGTTGGGCTAGAGCAAACTCTTTATGGCCAATGACTTTTGGTCTTGCATGCTGCGCAGTTGAAATGATGCAAGCAGCTTCATCAAGATATGATATGGATAGATTTGGTTTTTTGTTTCGTCCTAGCCCAAGACAAGCTGATTTAATGATAGTAGCTGGAACATTGACAAACAAAATGGCAGCTCCTATGCGCCGAGTCTACGATCAGATGGCTGATCCTAAATATGTTATTTCCATGGGTAGCTGTGCTAATGGCGGTGGTTATTACCATTATTCTTACTCGGTGGTTAGAGGTTGCGACCGAATTGTACCAGTAGATGTTTATGTTCCTGGTTGCCCTCCCACTGCAGAAGCTTTAATTTATGGCTTAATGCAGTTACAAAGAAAAATCAAAAGAACCACTAGATTTAAAGGTTAGAAATGGATTTTGTAAATATTATTGACGATTTTTTAAAAAAGCAAAATCTAGAATTTTCACCGGTTTTAGTTGAAGGTTTTACTGGATATAAAATATTACCTCAAGATTTAATAAGATTTCTTCAATTTTTAAAAGAAAATAAAGATTTAAGATTTACAATCTTAACAGATTTATTTGCCGCCGATTTTCCAGAACGCAAAAAGCGTTTTGAAGTAGTGTATAGCTTGCTTAGTTTACAACTTAACCAAAGAATTTTGCTAAAAATTGACTTAGCAGAAAATGAATCTATCCTATCATCAACTTCAATTTATAGCGCTGCTTGCTGGTATGAACGAGAAGTATTTGACATGTTCGGTATTAATTTTGATCAATCTCCAGATCTAAGACGCATCTTAACTGATTATGGTTTCAAGGGGCATCCATTGCGCAAGGATTTCCCCCTTACTGGTCATGTTCAGGTTATATATGATGAAAAACTAGAAAAAGTTATATATGAACCTGTTTTGCTTGAGCAAGAATTTCGGAATTTTGATTTTGTTTCTCCGTGGCAAGGTCCAAAAGAATATGTGTTACCTGGTGATGAAAAAGCAACAAAATAAAAGCAAAAATTATTATATCTATGCTAGAAAAAGAAGAAGAATATGAGGATAAAAAAGTTGATGGGCTAACAACGATCAACTTTGGTCCTCAGCATCCAGCTGCACATGGCGTCTTGCGTTTAATTCTTCAAATGGATGGAGAAGTTATAAACAAAGCTGACCCTCACATAGGACTGCTTCACAGAGGTACAGAAAAATTAATAGAACATAAAACATATGCTCAAGCTGTACCATATTTTGACCGCCTAGATTACGTCTCTCCGATGTGTCAAGAGCATGCTTACGCCTTAGCTGTAGAGCAATTATTAAAATGCGATGTGCCAAGACGAGCGAAATATATTAGAGTTCTTTTTTCCGAACTTACAAGAATCTTGAATCACACAATGAATATAGGAACACAAGCGGTTGATCTTGGTGCTACTACACCTCTTTTATGGTTGTTTGATGAACGCGAAAAAATCATGGAATTTTATGAGAGAGTTTCTGGTTCACGTATGCATTCTAACTATTTTAGACCAGGCGGGGTAGCTTCAGATCTGCCAAGTGGATTAATCGAAGATATAGGAATTTTTGTCGAAAATTTTCCAAAATATTTAGCTGATGTTGAAACTTTGTTAAATAATAATCGTATATGGAAGCAGCGTCTTGTAGGTATTGGTGTTGTTAGTCAAAAACAGGCAATGGATTGGGGTTTCTCGGGTCCAATGCTTAGGGGCTCTGGAATTGAATGGGATTTAAGGAAATCAAGACCTTACGAAATATACGATGAAATGAATTTTGATGTACCAATTGGCATTTCTGGTGATTGTTATGACCGCTATCTAATAAGGGTTGAAGAAATGTATCAATCACTGAAAATTATAAAACAATGTTTAGAAAAAATACCGAAAGGACCTGTTAAATCATTAGATACAAAAATAACACCGCCATCACGAGCAAACATGAAAGAATCAATGGAGGCTATGATTCATCACTTTAAATTATATACAGAGGGTTATAATGTACCTGCAGGTGAGACATATGGTTTTGTTGAAGCGCCAAAAGGAGAATTTGGCGTATATTTATATTCAGATGGTACTAACAAACCTTATAGATGTCGTATCAAAGCCCCAGGATTTGCTCATTTACAAGGTCTTGATTTTATGTCTTGTGGTCATTTAATGGCCGATGTAGTGTCTATAATTTCGAGTCTTGATATAGTTTTTGGAGAGATTGATAGATGAGTAAAAAAAATAATAAATTTGTTTTTGATAAAAATAATTCTCAAAAAGCTACGAAAATATTAGCAAAATATCCTGAAGATAGACAAAAAAGCGCCGTATTACCATTGCTTGATTTAGCTCAGAGACAAAATGATGGATGGCTATCAGTTGATGCTATTGAATATGTTGCTGATTACATTTCAGAGCCTTACATGCGTGTCTATGAAATTGCTTCATTTTATAGCATGTTTTATTTAAAACCTGTAGGTAAGAATCATATTCAGGTATGTGGAACTACACCATGTTGGTTAAAAGGTGCTAGTGATATTCTAAAAGTTTGTGAAGATCAAATTGGTATAAAATGTGGTACCAGTTCTGCAGATGGCAAATTTACTATTTCAGAAGTAGAATGCCTTGGAGCATGTGTAAATGCGCCTTTAGTCCAGATAAATGATGATTATTATGAAAATCTAACAGCTGAAAAAATACGAGTCATTATTGATAATATATCCAATCAAGAAGTAGAAAAGAAAGAAAAAAGTGAGTAGCAAATTAGATAATATATGTAAAATAAAAAGTAATTATAATAGGGAACAAGGCTTATTCATGAATAATTTAAGTCAAAATTCTACAATATTTTTAGAAGGTGCTAATGTTACAAAAACAAGATAGGATATTTACTAACCTGTACAATGAATATTCTCCTGATTTAATTTCAGCAAAATTACGTGGTGACTGGGATCAAACAAAATCTTTAATTATCAAAGGTCGAGAATGGATTGTTGAAGAGGTAAAATCTTCTGGATTAAGAGGGAGAGGAGGGGCTGGATTTTCAACTGGTATGAAATGGTCTTTTATGCCAAAAACTCATCCTAAACCTTCTTATCTCGTTGTTAATGCTGACGAATCAGAACCTGGTACTTGTAAGGATAGAGATATTTTAAGATACGAACCTCATAAATTAATAGAAGGATGCTTGCTCGCTTCTGTAGCAATAGGATCGCATAATTGCTACATATACATACGTGGGGAGTTTTATAATGAAGCGCTAGCTGTTCAAAAGGCAATAGATGAAGCTTATGCAGCAAAGTTAATCGGTAAAAATGCTTGTGATTCTGGTTATGATATTGATATATATCTTCATCGTGGTGCTGGAGCTTATATATGCGGAGAAGAAACAGCGCTGCTGGAAAGTTTAGAGGGTAAAAAAGGTCAACCAAGATTAAAACCTCCTTTCCCTGCTGGAGCTGGTTTATATGGTTGCCCTACCACTATAAATAATGTGGAATCTATTGCAGTAGTTCCAACTATTCTAAGACGCGGAGCAGCTTGGTTTTCCGCTATCGGCAAGCCGAATAACACTGGTACTAAATTATTTTGTATTTCTGGTCATGTCAATGAACCAAAAAATGTAGAAGAAGCAATGGGCATTCCTTTAAAAGAGTTAATAGAAAAATATGCTGGGGGTGTTCGTGGCGGATGGGGCAATCTAAAAGCTATTATCCCTGGTGGCTCATCTGTGCCGATGATTACAAAAGATATGTGTGAAACAGTAACTATGGATTTTGATTCTCTGCGTAATGTTGGTTCAGGTCTTGGAACTGGTGGAATTATAGTAATGGATAAATCAACCGATATAATATATGCTATTGCTCGTCTAAGCAAATTCTACATGCACGAGTCATGCGGTCAATGCACACCTTGTCGCGAAGGAACTGGTTGGATGTGGCGAATAATGATGCGCCTTTGTAAAGGAGAGGCTAGAATCGAAGAAATTGATGAATTATTAGATATCAGTAAACAGGTGGAAGGTCATACAATATGCGCTCTTGGTGATGCTGCAGCTTGGCCCATACAAGGATTAATTAGACATTTTCGTCATGAAATTGAAGATAGGATTAGAAAATATGCTGTTGTAAATCATAAAAACAGAGCTAGTTAATCATTATGTATCATCAAACTATTCTAATTCAGGTAATTTTATAAATGTCAGATAATAATTTTTATATAACAACTCCGATATATTATGTAAATGATGTACCTCACATAGGTCATGCCTATACAAGCTTAGTCTGTGATGTAATTGCTAGATTTATGAAAATCAACGGTAAGGAAGTTAAATATTTAACTGGCACCGATGAACATGGTCAGAAAGTAGAGAAATCTGCTTTAAATAACAATCTTTCACCGAAAGAATTTACTGATAAAATGTCTATCAGTTTTAAAAATTTACTAAAAGCTCTAAATATTGCAAATTCTGATTTTATCAGAACAACTGAAGAAAGACACAAAAGGGGGGTAAAAGCCTTTTGGAAAAAATTACAAGAAAATGGTGATATATATATTAGTAACTATTCTGGTTGGTATTCTATTCGGGATGAAGCTTTTTATAACAAATCAGAATTAACGCCAGAGGGGTTGGCGCCAACAGGAGCGCCGGTTGAATGGGTAGAAGAGCCGAGTTATTTTTTTGCTTTATCTAAATGGCAAGATAGATTACTAGAATTTTATGAAACAAATCCCGATTTTATTAAACCAAAATCTAGAAGAAATGAAGTTATAAGCTTTGTCAAGAATGGTCTTACAGATTTATCAATTTCAAGAACAAGTTTTAAATGGGGTATTCCTGTAGCAGATAATCCGGAACATGTTATTTATGTATGGCTTGATGCTTTAACAAATTATATTTCAGCACTTGGATATCCCAATGAAACCAATGACTATAAAACATTTTGGCCGGCAGATGTTCATGTTGTGGGCAAAGACATTTTAAGATTCCACGCTGTTTATTGGCCAGCATTTTTAATGTCAGCTGGTATCCCTACACCAAAATCAATTTTTGCTCATGGTTGGTGGACAAATGAAGGACAAAAAATATCAAAATCTGTTGGTAATGTTATTGATCCATTTAAATTAATTGATGATTTTGGTCTAGATCAAGTAAGGTATTTTTTAGTAAGAGAAGTTATATTTGGTAATGATGGAAATTATGCACGAGAAAATTTGATCCAAAGAAATAATAGCGAATTATCCAATAAAATTGGTAATTTGATGCAACGAACTTGTTCTTTTATTTTTAAGAATTGCCAAGAAAGAATGCCAAATGTTACAAAAGAATTTGTAGATAAAATGTATCAAAGTGAGTTTTTTATTAAATTACAAGATATGATTAAAGATAGCATTATCCAGATGGAAAATTATAATATTAATGCTGTTCTTGATAATATAATTAATGTAACTGAGCAATCAAATATTTATATTGATCACGAAGCTCCGTGGACACTAAAGAACTCTTCCCCTCAAAAAATGAACGAAGTTTTATATAGAATTGTAGAAACACTCAGATATATAGCTATATTAATGCAACCATTTACACCAGATTCAGCAGCAAAAATGTTAGACCAACTTAATGTACCAGAAAATAATCGCAATCTGACGCACTTAAATCAAGAATTTGCTATTATATCATCTAATAAAATAACCCAACCTTATCCGATTTTTCCAAGATTGGAAACAGAGAATTAAAAATGTATATATTGTAATGATTTTAGTAGATTCACATTGTCATTTAGACATGTTAACAGAATATGATTCTCACGATAATATTGTCAAACGTGCATTGGAATCAAATGTACATTACATGCAAACTATCTGTACAAAACTTGAAGATGTTTCAAAAATTTTAGCAATCGCAGAAAAATACAATAATGTATTTGCATCAATTGGCTTACATCCCAGTGAAGTGAATAGATTAATCACTGCTCAAGAATTAATCAATCTTGCTAAACATCCTAAAGTTTTGGGGTTAGGTGAAACAGGTTTAGATTATTACTATAATAAGGATAATTCTCAACAACAACTTCAGAGAAAATCTTTTGAAGAGCACATAAAAGCCTCATGCGAAAATCACTTACCAATTATAGTGCATACAAGAGAAGCAGAGGATGATACTTACGATATAATTAATTCATATAAAAAAACACATGATTTTTTAGGTCTTATTCATTGTTTTACAGCTTCAGAAAAATTTGCCAAAAAAATATTAGATCTTGGTTTTTACATTTCAATAGCTGGTATTATTACTTTTAAAAATACTGAAGAATTAAGATCGATAGTAAAATTCATTCCTTTAGATAGAATTTTATTAGAAACTGACTCTCCTTATTTAGCACCAGTACCTCAAAGGGGGAAAATAAATGAACCTTCTTATGTAAAATATGTTGCCCAAGCTATCTCTGATCTGAAAGGAATTACTTTAGAAAAATGCGCAGAACAAACAACAAAAAACTTTTTTACTCTATTTGTCAAAGCTTCTAAACAAGTTCATCAGATAATATAATACCGTCAAAAGTCATAAGACCAATTGTTATTTTTAGTTGTAGGTTACTGCTTAATTTTTTGAGTTTTTAAAGATTTCATGTTATAATGAAATTTAATAATAAACTTAAACTTTTAACTATCTTATATTATGTCTATCACAAAATTTCTTGATCCAAAAAATGATGTTGCCTTTCGCCGTATATTCGGCACGGAGAAGAATAAAGATATTCTCATTCATTTTATTAATGACATACTGGAGCTTAAAGATAGAGACAAAATCAAAGAGATCACATTTTTACCTACTATTGCCGTGCCTGAAATTGCCGCTAAAAAGCAGAGCGTAGTTGACGTTTTATGTAAAGACGAAAACGGAGTACAGCTAATTATTGAAATGCAAGTAGCCCCTCA
>CAMCXV010000014.1 GCA_945883665.1 Rickettsia typhi
CGAATAAGGTTTTTGCTTCGGTAGACCATATAATGGACTCTTGTTCAGAAGCTTGGCTTGATTTTGTAAATATTAAGGGGAATGTAAAAAAATTATGCACTAGAAAATGGGCTGATTTAAGTCATCTTATTTAAGGTGATTGGTATAATTCCTCGAAGTTTTCTTCGCAGGGAATAATTTAGATTTGATTTCTAATATTAGAAATTCTGCTAGATACCTAATATCTCTGATGAGAGGAGTATCATCGAAAATCAGACCTAAAATAAACAATTATTTTGAGGGATTCTGTTCATTACGTAATGTATTTTTTGGGTGTACCTAAAATAGGTAGTTTAATGGAAAGTAATATCTAATACAGCATTTCTTACATTTGTGCAACAAAGCCAATGATTCTTCATATCACGAAGCATTACCTGTGAATAAAGTTTATTAACTCGTAACCATTACTTTCACGCAGGTAGCGACTGGGTATTTATCTTTTTGCAAGCCTATATTTGCTTCAAAATATTTTAGACTATTCCCCAAACCTTCGGTAATAATTTTTCCATCCATAAAATATGCAATTAAATCGTAATATACCATAACATATTCATTAAAACCATTATCACGTATTACGTTTATATATTCTATTATCTGATGAACCGACTGAAAATTAATCAAAGATTTACTTTTTGCTAATTTTATTATTTCTTCACCGCTAGCAACTTTGCCTAGTTGATCTATAACATCTAACATACGGCTACTGGGTTTACTTTGATACATCTTAAATTGCGTACTTAAAAAATCCGCTAAATTACTTTCAAGAAGCTTATGTTTAATTTTCCAATAATATCCTTCTAAATCTTCTCTAAAATCGTAATAATCTAGATTTACTTTGTCTTGTAATATATTGGTAATTTTATCAACCGTTATATCGAGATATTTTATCATTCTCTTATCAATAGAAATCTCTTGTGCTATTCCCGTAACTAAATATGTTCCCATAAAAACTCTATTTTAAACCTTGATTACCATATATAGCTAACCCGATTAGGTTCCGTACAGTTGTTTAAAACAAGAGAAGGAAATACTGGAATTTGTAAAAGACGGTAGTAACTTATTAAGTTAATATAGCAGAAATTAATGAAAATGTCAATGGCAGAGAGAGTGTGTATAGAACCTAATCAGGTTAGCTATAAAACACGACAAAAGCTTTGCAAAGAATTTTTCCGTAGAGCTGTACAAGTAGCTTCAGCTAGCTTTTTCTTTTAAAAATGCTATTACATCAGCTATATCTTCTGGTTTACTAAGACCGGCAAATGACATTTTAGTGCCAGGAATAAATTTAGAAGGCTTATTCAAGAAATGAAATAAACTATCATCATCCCATACTCCTCCCGCTGCTTCCATTGCTTTTGAATAGCTAAAATCTTTTTTATGAGCTTTTGGTCCTCCAGGAACATGCCATAAATTAGGTCCAACTTTATTTGCCCCACCATTATCAAAACTATGACATGAAACGCATTTTTTTACTATCACCGCTCCGGCATCAGCATTAGCTTTAGCCATTAATGCTTTGACATCAACAGGAACAGCTTGGCTATTTTGCGCAACAGTTTGCGATTCTTCAATTGCTACACTATATCCCCTTTGTGATAACTCAAGTTTTGGTTTATAAAGAATATTTGCAACAAAACCAACCAACATGGCAATCAAACTAGCAAGAAATATGGCGGCAGCAATTTTATTTAATTCTATCTCAGACATAAACTTATTCTTGTTATTAAACAAATATACATACAAAAATATTTACAAATCTTCTAAACTCCATTGAGCCCTTGGTTTAAAGCTCACATCGTCTATTATACCAGCATTAAAGCGCTCCAGTCCAACAAAAGCGATCATTGCCGCATTATCTGTGCATAATTTTATTGGCGGTGCAACAAAATTATATAAATATTCTTGCGAAACTAACTCAAGAGTAGATCTTAAAACGCTATTAGCAGCAACACCTCCCGCTACCACTAAGTTTCTACCAATTGCTACTTTTTCATATTCATTAATAGCATATTTTGTCTTTTTGTAAATGATATTACTAATTGCTTTTTGAAAACTCGCAGCAACATCACAAATATCTTGCTCAGAAAAATTAGGCAATCTCTCTATTGTTAATCTTACAGCTGTTTTTAAACCAGAAAATGACATATCACAATTTTTGCGATCGATCATTGGAAGAGGAAATAAAAAACGATTTTCATCACCTAATAATGCTTTTTTTTCAATTTCTGGCCCTCCCGGAAAACCAAGATTCATCATTTTAGCAACTTTGTCAAAGGCTTCTCCCATTGCATCATCTAAAGTCTGCCCCAGAATTTTATATTTCCCAAGAGCTAATACAGCAACATATTGACAATGCCCGCCACTAGCAAGCAAAAGTAAATAAGGATACTCTATTTGATTAGTTAATCTGGCAGTTAAAGCATGACCTTCAAGATGATTTACGGCTATAAAAGGTTTGGCAAGGACACTAGCTATTGTTTTTGCAAACATAGCGCCAACAATAACACCGCCAATAAGACCAGGACCACATGTTGCAGATATCACATCTAATTCTTTGATATTCATTTTAGCTTGTGACAAAGCAACTTCCATGGCTTTTTTCAAATTTTTCATATGAGATCTGGCAGCAATCTCAGGCACTACACCCTGAAATATCTCATGCTCATTTTTTTGAGAAATAATTACATTAGAAATTATTTGAAGATTAGAGTCAATGATCGAAACAGCTGTATCATCACAGCTAGATTCTATACCAAGAACTCTAATATATTTTGACAATACTCCCTACTCTATTTTGATTTTATTGAATTAAGTATAGATTCTACAAAAAAATGTATATCTAGCTGATTCCGTGGGTTTGTTAAATCTATTTTATCTACCATATCTTTTGGTATATAGTTCATAACGTTACTAAGAACGGAATAGTAAAAATTTCCACATGTAATATAGCCAGACTCTCCTCTAATTGCAAGGGCGTTTCCAGCATGATAATACATATGGCAATTTTCCGAAAGTTCTGAAATAAATAATCCATAACCCATATATGTTTTTCTACCGTTTTTATCAGCTATCTGATAATGTTTTTTCATCATTAATTCATAAGATTCTGAAGAAAGCACAGAACCATTATGCAAAGCTTTATGCCAACTAATTAAATCACTATTAGTTGAAATAACTCCTCCATCAGCAAATGGCACCATAATAAATTCAGACTTATCCTCTATAAATTTAGGTTCCGAGCCAGTCGGAGTTACAAAATAACGCACTGGAAGTAGAGAATGCTCGGGATCAATTTGCATTTTTATTGCTTCTTTAAAATTTACGAGCCTAGTTTCAGTCATGTTAAGAGGATCAAATAGTTCATCCTTATAAAATTCTCCCAGAGATTTACCGCTTACTTGTTCAATTATTAAACCAAGCAATACAAAATTCGTATTATTGTAGAAATGCTCAACACCTGGTTCAAAGGTCAGATTAGATGAAGCAGCAAAATTAGCTATATCCTTGTTAATTTCTGCATGAGGTTTTTCTATGTCTATTTTTATATTCATAAAATATTCAGGTAACCCACTACTATGGGTCAATAAATGGTGAATAGTGATTTTATCAGCCCAACGTGGGACTAAACCATCATTCCATATACCAGATTTTGCTGTTAAATGTTTTGAGATTTTATCTTTTACATTAAGGAGTTTTTTATCTTGCAATCTTAATATGGAAGCAGCTGTCATAGACTTAGTTATTGATGCTATAGGCATCTGCTCATTTTCTTTTAGTAATTCATGATTATTTACTGAACGAATTCCATGCGCTCCTATTACAAGAGTTCCGTTATCATCACAGAACATATAAGTAGCATTTAAAAAATGGCTAGAAAGATAGTCTTTTATTGTATTTTCAAGTTTCCCCTGCAACGGAACAGCGATTACAAGCGAAGCCTTGAACACTAAAAACAAAATTACCAAATAAAAGTTTTTTATCACGAAATCCCCTAAAAAATAAATATTATAATTCAAACTCTTACAATCTAGCTCACAAAGATAAAGAGTCAATAAAAATCAACTTTTACCCTTTATTAGAATTTTGCAAGATGATGAGTTAATGAATTCTAGCCTTAAAAAGCAACATTGCTAAATAATATGTAGATTCTCAACTATTATTTAGAGAGTTGCTTTAGAATATTTGTAATTTTCTGATAAGTAATTTCTAATTCTTCTGAAGTAATCGAATAAGGGGGTAATAGATAAATTGTGTTACCGAGTGGTCTAATCAACAATCCTTCTTCTAAAAATCTTTTTTTGAGTTTAGCGCTTAAATTATAATCGCTTTTAATATCAAATGCGCTGATCGTTCCAAGAATACGAGTATGTTCAATATTGGAGCAATTGCTTTGTAAAATGGATATGCCTTTTTGATGAGATTCATGAATAGATATTAAAGCATTCTGAGTATCAGATTGCTTTAATAAATTTAGGTCTATTATCATTTTCATATTTGATTAAAAGCGATGATAGATGTTCCATATCATTATGACAAAATCTAACAAGTTCTGGATTACTCAGGGAAATAGCTTGATAAAGACTTGCATGATTTAATTTATCAAAAAAGACAATGGGTTTTGTTCCTAAAATTTTAGAATCTAATAATGATGATAAAACACTAAAATTTGTTTGGAATCCTGTGTTAAAAATTAATGCGCTTTCTGTGTTTTTGTCTTTTGCGATAATGTCTTCTAAAGATTCAAATAGTTCATTATTACCAGATAAAAGCCTAGAGCCGGTAGAACCAATACCATATTGTTGTGCCGCTATAATAGCTGCATTTAAAATTTCAGAATTACGACTTAGCCCTAGGTAATCATTTGTAGAGAAGTCTAAATAGTTGTTTTGATTCTCTTGACCTGTTGTGAGTAATCTGCGATATTTGCTGGTGCTATGTAAAACGGATAAATATAGTTTATATGGTTTGTACATTTTGAATCATAAATTTTAATTAGAGTAGGTGGTTATGCAAAAAAAATGGCTTTTACAAGATGCAAAAGATATTTTTAATCTGCCATTGATTAAACTTTTATATAAAGCACAAACCGTACACAAAAATCATTTTAGTCCTAATGCCTTCCAGATTAGCACACTTTTAAGTATAAAAACAGGAGGTTGTCCAGAGAATTGTTCTTACTGCCCTCAATCTGCTCATTATAAAACTGATCTTAAGAAAGAGCCTCTTATGAAAATCAATGATGTAGTTTCAATTGCTACAAGAGCAAAAGAATCTGGAGCCACCAGATTTTGTATGGGAGCGGCATGGCGTGAACCACGAGATGAAGATCTAGCACTTGTGTGCGAGATGGTATCTGAAGTAAAAAAACTTGGTTTAGAAACATGTGTAACACTTGGCATGCTTGAAAATTCACAGGCAAAACAGCTTAAAAATGCTGGGCTAGATTTTTACAATCACAATATCGATACTTCAGCAGAATTCTATGACAAGATCATTACAACACGAACATTTGAAGATAGATTAAACACCCTTGAACTAGTCAGGCAATCAGGCATTAAAGTTTGTTGTGGAGGAATTTTAGGAATGGGAGAGACAAATGATGATCGTATCAAGATGCTTGTACTACTTGCAAATTTAGAAGAACAACCGGAATCAGTACCTATCAATAAATTAATAAAAATTCCTGGAACCCCTTTGGCAAATCAAAAAGATATAGATCCTTTTGATTTTGTACGCACTCTTGCTCTTGCAAGAATTCTGATGCCTAAATCTTATGTTAGACTCTCAGCTGGAAGGGAACAAATGTCTGATGAGTTTCAAGCTTTATGTTTTATGAGTGGTGCAAATTCTATTTTTTATGGTGAGAAATTATTAACAGCAGATAATCCAATTCCTGAAAAAGATAATCAGTTGTTTGAACGGCTAGGTCTTGAGAAAATAACTCTCTCTTGCTGATAAAGTAGTTAAAACAAAGCATGCTATTGGCAATTATTTAAAACGATTTCTGATTAATTTATGAAAATGATCCTCCCTAGTTTAATTAATCCAATAAGAGACGCAAAAGACCAATGAATAAAACTAAACAATCTATTTCAATTTATATCCATTGGCCATTTTGTTTATCACTTTGCCCATATTGTGATTTTAATTCTCATGTTGCAAGTAATATAGACCATAATAGATGGTTGAAAGCTTACGAAAAAGAATTAGAGTATTTTGCATCTATAATAAAAAACAAAAAGGTTAAATCCATATTTTTTGGAGGAGGAACACCTTCTCTCATGGAACCTTTTGTTGTTCAAGGTATAATAGATAAAATAGCCTCTCTTGGTATTATATCAGATTCATGCGAAATAACACTTGAAGCAAACCCAACTTCTTTTGAAACAAATAAATTTAAACAATTCAAATCAGCTGGTATTAATAGGGTTTCTATTGGTGTGCAGTCATTTAATGAAAAAGACTTATCAGTTTTGGGGCGGAAACATTCTGCTTTGGAAGCAATTAATGCTATTAATTCGGCTAGTAATATTTTTTCTAGATATTCGTTCGATTTAATTTATGCTCGCCCTCAGCAAGCTCTTAAAGCCTGGCAAGAAGAATTAAAATTTGCATTGACGCTTGCAAATGGTCATATCTCCCTTTACCAGCTAACTATCGAGAAAGGAACGCCATTTTTTAACCTTTTCCGCTCTAATCAACTAATTTTACCGTCAAATGATGAAGCTGCAGATTTGTATAAGTGGACTGGTGATTTTCTAAAAGAAAATAATTATAATCGATATGAGATTTCAAATTATTCTAGGATAAAAGAAGAATCGATACATAATTTATGTTATTGGAATTATAATGAATATTTAGGTATAGGTCCTGGAGCACATAGTCGTGTTCATAAAGAATGTAGTATATCAGCTTTAATGATGCATCATAAACCTGATAAATGGCTAGATTCCGTCAATTCTCAAGGTCATGGAATTCAGAATAACATAAATCTTTCTACTAATGAAATTATTGAGGAAATGATAATGATGGGAACAAGACTTGCAAATGGTATAAAAGAAAAATCCGTGGAAAAACTTTTACAGTTAAAGTTTTTTGATATTTTAAATCAAGATATCTTGAAACAATATATTGATCATCAATTAGTTTCTTTAAGTAATGGTATTTTAAAATTATCAGATTCAGGGCTAATGCTACATAACTATCTGATAGCTAGAATTATCAAAACTGAGCCAAACATAATAAACTCGCTTTGATCTTCAGAAAAACCGTATTTTATGAATTTTTTAACTGCAGTAATGCAGTTGTTCTACAAAAAAAGACTAAAAATTAGTTTCAACTACATATTTCCCCTGAAGGTAGATATTTTTTTAGATAAAGACCTGTATAACTTTCTTTGCAATTTGCTACGATAGCAGGAGCACCTTCAACAACTATTTCCCCTCCTTTTTCTCCGCCTTCTGGTCCAATATCCACAACATAATCAGCTGTTTTAATTACCTCCATATTATGTTCAATAACTAAAACTGTATTTCCTTTATCCACAAGTTTATGTAAAACATCAAGTAATTTTTTTATATCATCTACATGCAAACCAGTAGTTGGCTCATCTAGAATATATAAAGTTTTGCCTGTTGAACGCTTGGATAGTTCTTTTGCCAATTTTATCCTTTGAGCTTCTCCCCCGGAAAGTGTAGTAGCTGATTGACCAATCTTAATATAACCAAGACCAACTTCTTTTAATGTTACTAGTTTTTCATAAATGTTAGGTACTTTTTCAAAAAAGTTTGTAGCATCTTCGACCGTCATATCTAAAACATCAGCAATATTCATACCCTTATATTTAACTTCCAGAGTCTCTCTATTGTATCTTTTACCATTACAAACGTCACAATTAATATACACATCAGGCAGAAAGTGCATTTCTATTTTTATTAAACCATCACCTTGGCAAGATTCACATCTACCACCTTTCACATTAAATGAAAATCTCCCAACTTTATAACCACGAATTTTAGATTCTGGTAAATCTGTAAACCAGTCTCTAATTGGAGTAAAAGCCCCAGTGTAAGTTGCAGGATTTGAACGTGGTGTTCTTCCAATAGGAGATTGATTAATATCAATTACTTTATCTATATATTCAAGACCTTTTATTGAATCAAACTCTCCAGGATAAATTTTAGCTCTCGGTTCTAAATATTTTAAAGCAGCCTTATAAAAAGTATGAATTATTAATGAAGATTTCCCACTACCAGAAACACCTGTTACGGCAGTAAAAGTACCAAGTTTTAGTCTAAAAGTTAGATTGTGTAAATTATTTGATTTTGCTCCTGATAGCACAATTTCCTTGTTTTGATGCCCTGATCTAATTTCACTTGGAACTGGTATAAATTTTTTACCACTTAAATACTGACCTGTTATACTTTGTTCCGATTCTTTAATCTTTTCTGGGGTACCTTCTGCAACTATATTACCACCATGAATTCCAGCACCAGGACCAACATCAATTATATGGTCAGACTCAATCATAGTGTCATCATCATGTTCTACTACAAGAACTGTGTTCCCAAGATCTCTTAATTTTTTTAAAGTTGCAATAAGACGCGCATTATCTCTTTGATGCAAACCTATTGATGGTTCATCGAGTACATATAATACCCCGCTAAGACCAGAACCAATCTGAGATGCAAGTCTAATGCGCTGACTTTCGCCACCCGATAAAGTTCCAGATTCACGAGACAAGCTTAAGTAATCCAAACCAACATTAATTAAAAAATCCATTCTTTCACTAATTTCTTTGATAATACGCTCTGCAATCAACTGTTGTTTTGGACTTAAAATTGAATTTAATTCATCGAACCATTTTTTAGACTTGGTAATTGTTTTGTGAGAAACTTGACCAATATTTAGATCCCCTATTTTAACACATAATGACTCAGGCTTTAGTCTGTAACCGCTACATTCCTTGCAATTATGTTTAGACTGAAAGCGCGATAAATCTTCTTTCATCCAAGCGGTATCAACTTTACGAAATTTTTCTTCCAAGCTTGGTATTATGCCTGCAAAAGGTTGTTCTATTATTTCTGATTTGCGATCATCATGATATTCGAATTTAATATTTTCTTCTCTTGAGCCATAAAACAAGACATCTCTAATTTCTTTAGGTAATTGACCAAACGGGGTGGTTAATTTAAAATCATAATGTTTTGCCAAAGAATCCAAAGTATCAAGAAAAAATTTAGATAAAGATTTGCTCCATGGTATAATAGCTCCTTCACTGATTGATAGAGTATTATCTGGTACTATTAATTCTTCATCAAAAAAAGATTCTTTACCAAGACCCTCGCATTTTGGACAAGCACCAAAAGGGCTATTGAATGAAAAAATTCTAGGCTCAATTTCTTCTAATCTAAATCCAGAAACAGGACAAGAATATTTCTCTGATAAAGTTATTCTATCACCTTTTTTATAAGAAAGTTTACACCCTTCTGGCAATTCAACAATTTCTATATATGTTATTCCATCTGCCATTTGCAGGGACATTTCTAAACTCTCTGCTACCCTATTACCAAGATCATCATTTATAACAATTCGGTCAACAATAACTTCTATAGTATGCTTTTTGTTTTTGTCAATTTTTGGTAATTCATCTATTTCACAAAGTTCGCCATTGAGAAATATTCTTTGAAAACCATGTTTTTTTATATTTCCTATTTCTCTTCGAAATTCTCCTTTTTGCCCACGAATAATTGGTGAAAGAATATATAGTTTTGTTTCAGGTGGAAACGAATTTACTATATCAATCATTTCAGAAATAGATTGGCTTTTTATTGGCAATCCTGTAGCAGGAGAATAGGGCACTCCTATTCTAGCATATAAAAGTCTTAAATAATCATAAATTTCAGTGATAGTACCAACTGTGGATCTTGGGTTCTTGGAGGTAGTTTTTTGATCAATAGCAATTGCTGGTGACAATCCAGATATTGACTCTACACTAGGCTTATTTTGCAAATGTAAGAACTGCCTTGCATACGAAGAAAGACTCTCTACATATCTTCTTTGACCCTCTGCGTATATAGTATCAAAAGCTAACGACGACTTCCCTGAGCCACTTAGACCTGTTATCACAACGAATTTATTTCTTGGTATGTCAACATTAACATTTTTTAAATTATGTTCTTTGGCACCTCTAACTTGAATAAATTCTTGCATATTTCTACAACCATAAGATTAACAGCTTTTCAATCATTATAAACGTCAAAAACTCTATAATGCAAGATTAAATAATTTAATATAGAAAAAATTACTTATAACTCATAAGATATATAGGTTATTTTTAATAAAAAACAAAATCTCTTTGAAAGAGGATTGTAAATATGATATAGCTAGTTGAATTATAGAAAAAACCAAGGTATATGAACAATGGCTGGCAGTTTAAATAAAGTTACATTAATAGGTAATCTAGGTAAAGATCCAGATATTAGAAGCACTTCTGATGGCAGAGAAATTGCAAGTTTTAGCATAGCAACAAGCGAAAGCTGGAAAGATAAAGTTACAGGAGAGAAAAAAGATAAAACAGAATGGCATCGTATCGTTGTTTTTACTGAAGGTTTAGTCGGTCTTGTCAAAAACTATATAAAAAAAGGATCAAAATTATATATAGAAGGGCAGTTACAGACAAGAAAATGGGTTGATAATAACGGTCAAGAAAAATACACTACTGAAATAGTTTTGCAAGGATTTAACGCAAAGTTAATTCTTCTTGATAGCAAAGTCGGGGCTTCGACATTCGAAACAAATAACAATAATCATGGCATGCCTAACTTTGATAATAGTGAGCTAGATGATGAAATCCCTTTTTAAACTTAGTTTTGCCATAATTGCGACCTTATTTAGTCTTTCTTCTTGCCAAAATCCGGCTCTAAACAATACTCCTTTTGCTATGGGTAAACTTTATGATTTTGAAAAAACACTGGTAAAAGGTGGGGATTTTTGGATTACTACATATCAAAAAATTGAAAACAAATACGAACCTTATGTCTTTTATATCGAAGGTGATCAGTATTCTTTTTCTGATAAATACAAGGTTTCCAGTAACCCCACACCTAAAAGACAAATGTTTATAAATCTTGCAGCAATGGATAAAAGACCAAATGTTGTTTATATTGCAATGCCTTGTCAGTACACACCAATGGGATTAAATCCTCAATGCGATTCATCTTATTGGACAGACAAAAGATTGTCTGAGAAGTCAGTAACTGCTATCAACGATGTTATAAAAAAAACAAACTCTAAAAATCAAAAATTTAGTTTAGTTGGTTATTCTGCAGGCGGTGGTATAGCTGTACTTATTGCAGCAAGAAACCCTATGGTACAAGATATAATTACCATAGCGGGTTACTTAGATAGTCGTGCTTTTACTAATTATCACAATGTTCCTCCAATGATTGGTTCGCTAAATCCGATTAATTATGCAAAATTAATAAATAATATACCACAGCGACATATTTCTGGTGGTAAAGATATAATTACTCCTCCTTTTATAGCAGATAAATATGTTGAAGAATCATCTTCTTTTTGCGTTAAGCAAGAAATTTTTCCAGATTTAAATCATAAAAATGGTTGGAATAAGATTTGGGAATATGTTTATACTAGACCTGTAACATGTTATGAATAAAATAAAATATTTTTTTTATAACATCCTCTTATCAATTTTACTCATTTCCTGTTCATCTCCCACCCAAAATTTTAAAAAAGTGTTAGTCAAAGGTGGGGATTTCTTGATCACAACATATCAAAAAATTGATAATAGCTCAGAACCTTATGTCTTTTATATTGAGGGTGATGGTATAACTTATGGTGTTAATGGTGACAGACCTTCAGCAAACCCTACGCCAATCAGCCAAATGTTACTAAGCCTTGCAGCAATGGATGAAAGACCGAATATAGTTTATGTTGCAAGACCTTGCCAATATACACCAATGGAGCTAAACCCTAAATGCAACCCATCTTATTGGACAATTAAAAGATTTTCTGATGATTCAGTAAATGCTATTAATGATGTTATAAATAAAATAAATTCCCACCAACATAAATTTAGCTTAATCGGTTATTCTGGTGGTGGTGGTATAGCAGTTCTAGTTGCCGCAAGAAATAACATGGTTAAGGACATTATAACTATAGCAGGTAATTTGGATCACACTGCTTTTTCCAATCATCATAAGGTAAGCCCACTTAGTGGATCATTAAATCCGATAGATTATGCAAAATTAATAAATAATATACCACAATTACATCTTTCAGGTGGTAAAGATAAAGTTATACCACCTTTTATAGCAGAAAAATATGTTGAAAAATCAAATTCTGTTTGTGTAAAACAAAAAACTTTTCCAAACATAGATCACAAATCAGGGTGGGATAAAGTTTGGAATAATATATATAATACTAATATTAAATGTTAATGTTAGATTAGTGATTTAGGCTTTAAGTTATAGATTTCTTATATAGATTATTGTAGATATCAGAAGTTTTTAGTAGATTTGAATGTGTGCCGTGAGCAGATAATTTTCCATTATCTATTATCAAAATATTATCAAACTCTTGTATAGAAGAAATACGATGAGCTATTGAAATAACCATCTTACCATGCATAATTCTTTTTATATTATCGAGTATTTCTTTTTCACTTTCACTGTCAAGAGCGCTTGTTGCTTCGTCAAGAAGCAGGATTTCTGGTTTATATAAAAGAGATCTAGCTATTGCTACTCTTTGTTTTTGCCCCCCAGACATTCTAACACCTTTCTCACCAATTTCAGTATCAATACCATCTGGTAGATGATTTATAAATTTATCTATCCCGCATAAATGAATTACCTCTTGCACATCTTCTTCTTTGGCACAAGGGTTAGAAAACATAATGTTATATCTTATAGTACCAGAAAAAATATTAGGATCTTGAGGGGTATAAGCAATGATTTTGCGTATATCAAAAATATCATAAGAATTTATGTCATTACCAGCTATTGTTAACCTTCCAGATTGATGAGAATAAAATTTAAGTATTAACTGCATAATAGTACTTTTACCTGAACCAGATTTTCCTACTATAGCTGTAAATTGATTTTGCTTGATATGAAAACTAATATTCTCAAGAGCTAAAATATCTGCTCTTGCAGGATAGAAAAAACTTAAATTTTCAAAAGAAATATCATAATTTTGTGGTATATTTTTAAAATTCTTTAAACTTTCTTTAGTTAAATCTAAACTACTGGAGGACTTAACCTCTGTTTGTAAATCGAAAACCCGATCAAGAGCAGAGAGCGGCCCTTGGATTTCACTAAATAACTCGGCAATACCACCTGCGCTCACACCAACAATCATTGCATAATATATAAATGAGATCATCTGACCTGAAGTCATTTTACCATCAATTATGTCCATGCTACCTACCCATATCACCATAGTGATCGATCCAAATATAGCAATAATAGACATTGCAAAAAATAAAGACCTTAACTTAAGCCTTTTACCTGAATGTTTAAGATATGCAGCTATTTTTTCATTAAACTTCTCTCCTGAATGTTTTTGTTGGTTAAAAGAATATAAAGTTCTAATAGCTGAAAAATTTTCTTCTATAAAACATGATAATTCTGATCTTTCTGCCATGACTTTTTTAGAAATACTACGAACATGTTTACTCAAACGCAAAAGAGGTACAAGTAAAACTGGTATACTAAAAATAACAAGTAAAGATAATTTAGGACTTTGCAGAAACATCAAAATTATAGCCCCAAGCAGCATAATAGAATTACGAATAAAAAAAGATAAGAAATTAGTTATTAAAGTACCAACTGATTCAAGATCAGAGCCTAATCTTGAGATTACATCACCAATTTTTATTTCTTCAAAAGAAGAGATTTCTAAGCGAAGTAATTTCCTGTAACTATCGGATCTTATTTGAGCAATAATTTTTTCTGTAACTAAATTAATAGAGTAAGAACGAAAAAAACTACCTACCGCAAATACTCCAATAAGTAATGAAATAAGAAAAATGGAATTATTGATTGAACTAAGATTCCCAGAAAGACCATTATCTACTAAATGTCTAAAAATCATTCCAAAACCAAGTACTGCAATAGCAACAATACATAATGAACAAAACACTATAATTAGATTAGTTTTATAATTTTTGAGGTATCTTAATAGGGATTTTATATTATCATTCATATGCTTGCACAAACTATAAATTCTTAATCTTAATTTTCAAGTCATTGGATAAAACCTTAAACAAATCATCTCCTCCTTTCGATTTCCATATCTCGCCATCATGAAAAAAATGATAAGGACCAGTTACTGGTGAAGAAAGCCAGATTTCTTGAACATAAGATTGCTTATTAATAACAAATGTTCCATCTTTTGTAATAATATTTAATATATCTCCATTTATATCGACATCTATATTTCCATCGGTGTCATTTTCTTCTATTGCAGCTGCAATCAAATTAATAACCCTAGTTACTTCTATAGTAAAATCATTATCACTCATCATTTACAGTTTTACAATCATTCTAATTTTATTTATAGCTTTATACCCCATATATACAGCCATTCGCTCAATAATAATATCTTGTTGAAACGACATTTCAACAGATGTGCTAGAATTATCAACTTCTACAAGTAATATATTAATTCTCTGTTTCTTCTCTTTTGTAGTAGTAATTCTAAATGGCGATGTGTTATTACTATATTTTATTCCAACAATTTTCGACCAATTCAGAATTAGTTCCCCTAATATTGGGTGTTTAGTTTTATATATTTTATAGATAATTTTGTTAATATCATCAATTATAGGTTTCATATTACTGATCTAATAAGAGTGATTACAACAGTTAATAAAGCAAGAATAATACAAATAATAGGATAAAATAAAGATCCTACTGAAAGTATCATAAGAATAAAATTACATTGTATTATCCTTAAAACAACAGTTTTATGGCTTGATCCTTTTATTACAGCTTTTTGAAAAAAATGTTGTAGATGCGGTTGCCAAAATTTTTCTCCTTTTACCAATCTAATTAACAAAGTAAGACCACCATCTGCAATATAATATAAAGAAGATATAACACAAGCAGCAAAAAGACGATCACTCCCAGAAGCAACTGCTAAGAGACAAAACCCAATTAAGAATCCAAGACCAATACTACCAACATCCCCTATAAAAATAGTAGCTGGCTGCCAATTAAATAAGATAAATCCACATGACCACCCAAGAATAATACAAGCTACTGTAATTATTATCCATACATTTGGTATAATATCATGTTTTAAAAAACAAAGAAGTAATATTGTAATTGAAAGGTGAATTGACTCGGAAACAGTGATTCCATCAATGCCATCAAGAAAATTATAAACATTTAAAAATGTTAACAAAGCAAAAGATCCTATAAATAAATCTATATTTAATGATAACTCGCTATGTAATATCTTATTTGGATGTATAAGCCACATAACAGCAAGAACAGAACATAAAATATGTATTAATAATCTAAATAATATAGGTATCTCCGATACATCATCCCAGAATGACACTAATGCTATAGGTGCAAATATTGAAATAATATTAAAAGAATTATAAAAATTGCCTAAGTAGAAATATTCAAAACTTGGCAATAATAAGCAGAATGTTATTACAAATGCAATGCCTCCACCTCTTGGCGTAACTTTAGAATGAACCCTTCTTTGATCTGGTTTATCAACAATATTAAATTTACACATCACAATTATTGCTCCTTTTACTAAAAGGATCGATAGTAAAAAAGATACTAAAATCAGTATTGAAAGCGGAATTACATAAATCATAACAACATATTCGTCTTAAAACTGTAATATTCTCCTTTACCAATAATTACATGGTCATGCACACTTACATTTACCGTCTTACAGGCGTTAATAATTTGGGTAGTTAAATCAATATCAGCATTTGAAGGTTTTGCATTACCACTTGGATGATTATGCACCAAAATAATTGAACCAGCCTCATGAAGTAAAATTCTTTTTATGATTTCTCTAGGATAAACGGGTGTTTGATCAATAGTACCATTTGCCATTATTTCATCAGCTATTAAAATATTTTTTTTATTCAAGAATAAGACGCGAAATTGTTCAATTCGTAAATTACTCATATTAAATTTCAAGTACTCAAGCAAAGCACTCCATGAACCAATAACATTTTGATTAAGAACTTGGTGTGCCAGAACTCTATTTATAATTTCTTTTATTATCTTTAGATTCATAAAAACACTTTGCGTAAACCCTTTGACCTCAGCTAAATTTTCCTGATTTGAGTTAATCAAATTATTTAAATTACCACATTTATTCAACAGTTCTTTTGCTAGTGGTTTTACATCTTTTCTTGGAATTAACTGAAACAGCATTAATTCAATTAATTCATAATCACTAAAACTACATGATGAATTGTTAAGGAATTTTTCTTTCTGACGTTTTCTATGACCAACATAATGTGGTAGCTTTGCATTATCTATTTGCATAAGGAGGATATAATAGATTCTTCTGTGAACTGGTAAAAATCTCAAATCCGCTGCTAGTAACACCGATTGTATGTTCAAACTGAGCTGATAGAGATTTATCTCTTGTAGTCACAGTCCAATCATCAATTTTGCTCAAAATAGTTTCGTAACTACCAGCATTGACCATAGGCTCGATCGTAAAAAACATACCCTCTTTTAAGGTAAGACCCGTATCAGCTTTCCCATAATGCAGAATCGTTGGTTCGTCATGAAAAATCCTGCCAATACCATGACCAGTATAATCTCTTACTACTGAATAATTATGTTTTTCAACATATTTTTGAATAGCATGACCAATATCTCCTAGTTTTATTCCTGGTTTTACCATCTCTATACCTATCATCATAGCCTCATAAGTAACTTGGATAAGACGTTTTGGCTTTATGGCTACCTCACCTACATAAAACATCCTACTAGTATCACCATGCCAACCATCTAATATAACTGTTACATCAATATTAATTATGTCACCTTTCTTGAGATTCTTATCAGAAGGTATACCATGACATACTACATGATTTACTGAAGTGCATATTGATTTAGGAAAACCCTTGTAATTAAGGGGCGCAGCTAACCCACCACGAGAAATAATAAATTCATGACATAGATCGTTAAGATAATTTGTTGTGACTTCAGGTCTGACATAATCTGTTATAAAATCAAGAGTCTCCGCAGCTAGTTTTCCAGCTGCTCGCATTTTATCAAAATCATCCTTATTGTGAATTTTTATGCTCATATTAACTGATTTAATAGTTGTATTAGTATATTCACTATAATAGTTTATTAATTTAAAGTCTAGATCTAGTTAAGGTTGATTTTTTTAAATAGTTAGATAATCTAAGATCAAAATATTTATTTTTCCTTAGCAAATTTTACCAAGCATTCTTTATTATTATAGGCCATTTATATGGCTGAATAAAAACCAAATCAAACCTTATATCATAACCATCATATTTATGATTATAACTCAAGAATAATTCAGCTGAACGTTTAATTCTGTTTTGTTGATTTTGCGAAACTATGTTTTCAGTAATATTATTTTTCCTAGCTTTTACTTCAATAAATACTATTTGTTTTCCTTTGCAAGCAATAATGTCAATTTCTCCAACAAAATTTTTCTTACGATGATGAACTATATTGTAAAACTTGATCTTATAAATCAGCATTGCCAAATATTCAGCAAATAGACCTAATCTGTAAGATTTCATTGTGGCTTTAAATTAGCGTTGATTAAATTAATGATAGTATTTTTCATAATATAAATCACAGACAGAAACATTAATGAAGTAAGAGTAACATAAAATGCAGGAGCATAATATAAACCTGTTGCTTCTACAAGCCACCTAGAAATCACTGCTGAAGTACCACCAAACAAGGCTATACCTAGATTGTAACTAAATGCCACACCAGTAAAGCGCTCTTCTGGCGAAAACAAAGAAATTATAAATATATAAGCAGTGCCAGCTATAAACCCTCCAAGCATGGAGATTAAAGTTAAAGCGATCATCTGTTTCCAGATTTCTACGTATGAAAGAAGTATAAAGCTAGGTATAGCAATTAGAACTATCGCTGAAGAAGATATTATAATCATTCTAAATCTGCCAATATGATCTGAGATATAGCCAGATAGGGGCATGCTAAGCATCATTATTATAGAAGAGTATGAAAGGTATATTAAAGCTGTAGTTTTATCAAAACCAAGTACTTCACACTGAAAAACATTTATATATGTTTTAACAATATATACTATACTACTTGCAGCCCCTCCAAGACAAAAAGTTATTAGCATAGCTGGCCAAGAACTTCGCACAACATGAGCAAAAGGCATTTTTAACGTCCGTTTTTTTTCTGCTAATATCCGAAATATTGGCGTTTCCGAAACTCTAAGCCTCAAATAAAAACCCACTATGCCCATCATTCCTCCAAGAATAAAGGCAAACCTCCAAGCAAAATCTAACCCAGGAAGTAATTGTTCTAAAATAATACCAACAACACTAGCAAGCAAAGTGCCAGCAATATTTGAAGCATGCACTATTCCAGCAGTAAAGCCAGGTCGAAGATTTTGATAATGCTCTAGGATGAATATTGCAGCTCCAGCTCCTTCTCCGCTAATACATAACCCCTGAATTAATCTCATAATTACAAGCAAGATAGGTGCGCTATAACCTATTTCACTATAAGTAGGTATAAATCCAATAATAAATGTAGTTGTGGTCATGCCAAGCATTGAGATAATGAGCGAAACTCTTCTTCCGTATTTATCAGCTATATAACCAAAAACAATACCCCCAATTGGTCTCATTAAGAAACCAACAGCAAAAACCGATAGACTTGATAATGTTTGGCTTAATTGTGAATCTGACGGAAAAAATGCCTGACCTATAGACAAAGAAAAAACTGCGTATACGGTAAAATCATAATACTCTAATATATTACCAGAAATAGCCGATAAAAAAATAGATTTACGTTTATTCATTGAGCTATCATAATATATATAGTTACTTATATTAATTCGCCTATAAAATTAAGCTATATTGTTAACAATAGAGATTATACACAACAACAACAAATATGAAATAGAAATTTACGAAACTCTATAAACTCACAAGAAATCCTGCCTAACTACTGACCTAATTTGAGCATTTCCCAATATTTTTCGTAAATAACAATTGCTTCGCCAACGTCATTTTGGAATTCCCCTTGATCCAAAATTTCTTTGCTAGGATATATTGTTGGATTATTTTGAATTTCTTTTGGCAATAAAAGCATAGCCGCTTTATTTGTTGTTGCAAAGCCTGTAGTTTCGCTAATTTCTTTAGCAATTTCTGGTCTTAAAAGAAAATTAATAAATCTATAAGCATTTTCAATATTTTTCACGTTAGAAGGGATAACTAAACTATCAACCCAAAGGATAGAACCTTCTCTTGGATAAACATATTTAATATCAGGGTTTTCTAAAGACGCAAGATAAGCTTCTCCATTATGATTTACTCCTAAAATCACCTCTTCGTTGATATAGTTCAATTTAGGAGAAAATGAATTAAAAATTTTTACATTAGGAATTAAAGTTTTTAGTTTTTCATAAGCTTGTTCTATATGCTCTTCATTAGTATCATTACCACTGTATCCTAATAATTTTAGAGCAATATGAAACACCTCTCTTAAATCATCTGTTAAAAGAATTTTATGCGCATATTTTGGATCAAATAATATGTTAAAACTATCAACATTCTCCTTGATATATTTATCATTATAACAAAGCGCTGTACTACCCCACAGATAAGGTATACTATATTTATTTTTTGGATCAAAAGACTGATCGATTAAATTTTCATTAATATCTTTAAAATTATCTATTTTAGATCTGTCCAGCTCCATAAGTAATCCTTCAGTTCTCATTTTACTAACAAAATAAGTAGAAGGAACAACTAAATCATAACCAGATTTAGAATTATGTAATAATTTTATTTTTGTATATAAACTCTCGTTACTATCATAAGTTGAAAGATTTATCTTGATACCAGTTTCTTCAGTAAATTTTTCAATAATAGACTCTGGTAAATATTCTGACCAAATATATAAATTAAGCTCATTGCCTAATGCATAAAAATTATTTCCTAAAAAAACACAAACTAAAATTAAATATTTTTTCATGTTTTTTTCCTAAAAATAAAATGAGATATAAAAATTAAAACTAAAGTTAGTATAAAAATCACGGTGCAAAGTGCATTAATCTCTGATTTAATACCTAAATGCGCCATTGAAAATAAGGTTAATGGTAGCACCTCAAAGTTTGGTCCTGTCACAAAAAAGCTAATTACCACATCATCTAGAGATAAAGTGAATGCAAGCAACCAAGCAGAGATAATAGATGGCAGAATAAGTGGAAAGATAATTTTACTAAATATAATCCATTCAGGAGCACCAAGGTCTTTTGCTGCATTGATTAGATTTTTGTTAAAAGTTTTTAAGCGTGCAATAATTATAATTATAATAAATGGTAAATTAAGAGTTATATGAGAAAGTAATAAACTCCAAAATCCTAAATTCATATTTACAAGGTTAAATAAGATTAATAGGCTTATACCCATTATAATATCTGGAGAAATAGCCAAAACATACACGATGGAAGAAAAAAATTTTCTTCCTTTAAATTCGTAACTATATAAAGCTAAAGCTGATATAGTTCCTATGAAAGTAGATATAGAAGCAGAAAGCCCAGCAATTAGAAAAGAGTTTTTTGTTGAATCAATAAGTAAGTTATTGGTATATAGTTTTTTATACCAATCTATGGTGAATCCTTGCCAACTTGTTCCATATTTTGAAGAATTAAATGAATAAATTATGAGTATAAAAATAGGAAAATATAGAAATATGTAAATTAATATAGAATATAATCTTGCTAATCTATTCATTTATTACACCACTAAATGGTCAGTATTTTTTGTGTTTCTAGCATAAAAAAGGATCAATACTGTTACAATAATAGTTAACATTGTTCCTATTGCTGTGCCGAAAGGCCAATTTCTTGCAATTAAAAATTGATTCTTTATTAAATTTCCTATTAATATTTCTTTACTACCTCCAAGAAGTTCTGGAATAAAAAACATCCCTAATGTTGATAAAAATACCAAAATACATCCTGATGTTATTCCAGATTTAGTAAGCGGTATAATAATTTTCAGTAAGATGTTAATTTTACTAGCTCCTAAATCTTGGGCTGCATTAATGTAATTTCGATCAAGTTTCTCAAAAGAAGTATAGAGTGGTAATATCATAAAGGGCAACAATGAATATATAAGACCAATACTTACTCCAATCCAGTTATATAAAAATTCAATTGGCTCATTGATAAAACCAATATTTATCAAACTATTGTTTATTATACCATTTGTTCTTAAAACTATCATCATAGCATAAGTTCTAATTAACGAGCTAGTCCAGAAAGGTACTATTACCAAGATTAATAAAAAATCTTTTATAACCTTATTTTGAATAGTTTGAGAGATTGCATAAACAAAAGGATAACTAAATAATAAACATACTATGGTAACATAAAAAGCTATACCAAAGGTTTTCACAAAAACTTTAATATACATCAGAGATGATAGTTTTTTGTAATTATCCAAAGTAAAAGCAAATTTTACAAAATTCATTTCTCCTTTTTCTAAAAAAGAAATAGCCAGAACCCCAAGATTTGGCACAATAACAAAAATCGTTAACCAAAATACAATGATTAGAATACTAGAATATTTGAATAAATCTTTATTAATCATTGAGTTAAAACCTCGCAACCAACATCCCACTCAACAAAAACATCCATACCTATATTATAGTTAAAAATATTTGCATCTTTGTTTTGTAACATTGTTACCGTAAGTTTTTTGGTATTATTAATAAGTATTATATAATCAAGTAATGATCCCCTATATCTTATCTCGATAATTTGACCTTTTAGATTATTTGAAGTTGATTTTTCTTTTGACAAAGCTAATCTTAATTTCTCAGGTCTAATTAACAATTTAATTTTATCTTGGACAACAAAGTTATTTTTATTCTGTATCTGATATGTATAAATTTCTTCAACAACTATTGTTAGCTGGTTTTGATTAATAGTTTTGATTTTAGCATCCAGTATATTTAACTCCCCTACAAAACTAGCTACAAAACTGTTGACAGGATGTTCATATATTTCTTTAGGTGAACCGATTTGTTCTATTTTACCATTATTTAAGACTATTACGGTATCGGATATAGATAGAGCTTCTTCCTGATCGTGAGTTACTAATATAAAGGTGATCCCCAAATCTTGTTGAATAGATTTTAGCTCCACTTGCATTTCTTTCCTAAGCTTTTCATCTAAAGCGCTAAGTGGTTCATCTAAAAGTAAAATTAGCGGTTTGTTCACAATTGCCCTTGCAACAGCTACTCTTTGTTGCTGTCCACCAGATAATTGATCTGGTTTTCTAGAGGCAAAATTTTCCATCTTAATCATTTTAAGAACTTCAGTTACGGCTTGTTCAATATAATCTTTGTTCTTTTTTTTCATACGAAGACCAAAAGCGATATTTTCGTATACAGTCATATGAGGAAACAGACTATAATTCTGAAATACAGTATTAACCTCTCGTTTATTAGGTGGTATATTATTTACTTTTATATTATTAAGTATTATCTCACCAGTGTCTACAGACTCAAAGCCAGCTATTAATTTTATGATAGTAGTTTTACCAGAACCAGATGGTCCTAGTATTGTAATAAATTTATTTTCGTAGAGGGTGAAATTAAAATTGCTTAAAATTGATTCCGAATTAAAGCTTTTGCTTATATTCTTTAATTCGATAATAGGTTTTTGGGATTCATTCAATTCTTAGTTGCCTCAAATATAAATGTTCCGTTAAAAAAAGATCATTACACCAAATAGAAATGAAATCATAAGTGATTCACTTACCAGAGTCAATATCTATAGTAGATTTTCCATGCATTGCTAACAAGACTATTGATATATTATTATTTAAAATAATATGTATACTATAGCTAACCTGATTAGGTTCTATACACACTCTCTCTGCCATTGACATTTTCATTAATTTCTGCTATGTTAACTTAATAAGTTACTACCGTCTTTTACAAATTCCAGTATTTCCTTCTCTTGTTTTAAACAACTGTACGGAACCTAATCGGGTTAGCTATA
>CAMCXV010000015.1 GCA_945883665.1 Rickettsia typhi
GCATTGCTTGATAGAATTTGCCACAATTGTGATATTATAGAAACTGGAAACGAGAGTCATCGTATGAAAAAAAGAAGCTAATATTTTGTAATCGAAGTGGGTCAATTTTGGACGCACTTAGTGGGTCAATTTTCAACGCTTATTGACACATACCTTTAAAATAAATCTCGGAAACGTATCTTTTGCCACTGCTACCGCGTTTTAGTTGTACAACAATATCAATAACAGCATGTATATATTTTTTTATCTCATCTGGTGGCATGCCAAGACCTGCTTGCATAACCATTAACTTTAATTGTTCAAATGCCATTGAAGGTGCATCAGCATGTAATGTGGAAATAGACCCTGGATGACCCGTGTTTATTGCCCTAAGAAAACTAAAAGCTTCAGATCCCCTTAATTCACCAACTATTATTCTGTCAGGTCTAAGACGTAAACATGCTTCTATTAAATCTTGAGTAGTGACTTTTGCTCGACCTTGACCGTCTCTTGATGCAAGTAAATGTACACGATTAGGATGCATATGCAGTATAACTTCTCGTGCATCTTCCACTGTAATTAACCTTTCATCAATAGGTATTTCACCTAAAGCAGCATTAGTAAAAGTTGTTTTACCAGTTGAGGTACCACCACTAATAATGATGTTTTTTTTACAAAGCACAGCATGCCTAATAAACTCTTTTGTTTTACCTTCTTTAAGATAATTTTTTAAAATAGGGTTGTTTTCATCTACCAATTTTTGAGTAGTAGTGTTGTCAAAAGCTCCTTTTGTCGCATATTGATCCAAAGATAAATGCATAGTACTACCTTTTCTTATAGCAAATGCAGCAACATTAGGTTCAACAGCTGGGGGGAAAACAATTTGAACGCGATAACCATTTGGAAGAGTAGCAGATAACAGGGGTTTTTCTTCTGATATTACCTGGTCAGTAGATTGAGCAATTAATCTCCCAAGACCAAGTAAATGATCCATGTCTAACTCAGGTAATGTTTTCATTTTTAGTTCGCCTGCTTTTTCAACCCAAACTTCCTTTGGTTTGTTTATCATAACCTCATTTACACCATCTTCATTAAAAATATATTTAAATGGTAGTAAATATGTTTCTAGCGCTGCAAATGTCATTTTATTACTTTTTTTATTACTGCTGCAGGAAATTTATAATCTTTGTTAACATAGATTCTAATATGAGTTCCTTGTTCTATAGTAGTAGTTGGATTAAACTGTTGTTGATCTATCATTTGTTTTACAACATCTGAAACATCTGTAAACGCTTGTTTAGACGCATCTTGAGTTTGCGAAGGTGTTGTACTAGCAGTGCTTGATTGAGCAGCTGTTGTAGATGCTGTAGTTATGACGCTCATCAGAGATGCTAGCCTTTGATCATCAGTAGCTGTACCTTGTGGTGTAAGTACAAGCTGTGTTAATTGATGTAAATAGAGAAGATGTTTTATCTGCAATAGACGTTGGAACAGTTGAGCAAATTTGTGCAAATTTCATTGCTGAAGTAACGCCAGATTGTGCAAAAATAGTATTAGCGCTATTAGCAGCAGCTGATGCAGCTGCACTTTGAGTAGAAGAAGCTTCGGTACTTGTTACTGGTTTAACTATTTTATCTAAACCACTCGCTAGTAGAATATTAAATGCCGAGCTTAATACAGCATTACCAAAACGTTCTTTGAATTTATTATCCACTCTTCCTTGAGTGCCTTTTCTTCCAAGATTATCAGTACCTGTTCCAGCAAAATTTATTGTATATCCACTTGGTAAATCAATTCTTATCCATTCTATCGCAATTCGTCCATAAGCACCACTAGCTCCAATGGTAAAGTTACCAAACACTCTTGACCCTTTAGGTATAAGAATATTACGCCCCCATTCGGAATAAACATCTCTACTAATAATAGCTCTAATTTCTCCACCAAAATCTGTGTTAATTGCTGATTCAATTATAGCATCTAACATTTTACCCTTACCGAGAACAAGGTGCATATCTTTTCTGATTTTAAAATCTGTTTCCTGTTCTAATTGCTCTGGTGTTTTGACAGGGGGGGCTCCTGCTATTAAAACTATGGAAGATTTTCTTTTCTTCTCTAACCTCTGTTTTGTCTCATCACTTTTAGACTTTATATCCATAGGTAAAGCTGGACTACTAGAATTATGGTTTAGATCTTTTAAATCATTTGCATGAGGTAAAAGCTCCTGAGCTTGTGGTAAAGGAGCTGGAACAACAACATCCAACTTAGCTGGTGGAGGCGGTGGGGGAGGAGTTGTTGGAGTCTCTAATTTTGGAGGAGGAGGAAGGTTTGGTATTGCAGGAACAGAGTTATCAGACTGTACTTTAATTGGCTGAACAACATTTGCTGGAATTGGATCATCAACTTGTTTAGCAGTTTTGTCAGAGTTAATAACAAAGTTAAAAAATAAATATAGAAATACCCCGGCAACAGCAATCAAAATAAGCAAACTTTGCTTTGGATTGGTAGCTACTTGAGATAGCTCTTGTTCAACCTCTGGGAGATCAACAGAATCAGTTTTTGATTCGATAACATCATTTTCTTTAGACATAATTACCTAGCTTTTCTTGGGTATTGAAATCTAACGACATATACCAAATCCTTATCATAACCATCTTCTAACTCTTTAGCCACGATATCAAACTGATATGTTCTTTTGTTAGTTATAATTGTCATATTGGTGCGAATGTTTTTTTCCATTGGTTTAATAAACAATTTGTTACCAAGAGGAGTTAATTTCCAAGCAAATGATTCTCCGAGTGTTATTGTTTCGATAGTTTCATTTTTAGCAAACTCAACGTGAGATTGAAAACCATAGTGCAATACTAACAAATAAACTTCGTTAGGACTGTATATATATGTTTTAATTCTACTATCAGTTGTAATTGATAAATCATCATTATCATCATAAATACTAGCTTTAGCAACCGAAGTAGAAACTAGCAATATTGCAAATAAAACTCTAACTATTGTCATCATCTACCCTATAACCTGTTACCTGAAAACCTATTGGATTAATATCTCTATCAATATCTGTTAATTCCATTGGTAAATAATCAAATGTAACAATAGCAATTTTGTTAAACACCATTCTATTTCCATCAGTTTCATTGATAGAAAACCTTAACATAAACTTCTTTTGATCTAATTTTGACCAAGATTTAACAATTAAAAATGTAGTATTTTTTTGACCATATTTAATGGTTGGATTAACTTCTTTGTTTTTCAAGTATCCACGATATGACCAATATATTGAGCTTGAAGATAGTAGCCTTACTGTTTTCATAGCTTCAGTTTCAAAATCTACTGGATTATATGTTTCACGAGATATTACATATTTTTTAATAAAATACTGGGCTAAAGAATCATTTCCCATTAGCACAGAGGAATTTATAGGATTAACCACCTTGGCCATACCAGTCGTATCATCAATTTGTATTACAAAAGGATCAAAACGCTTAGCATTTACTACATATGCCACTACGCCTAAAGAAGCAATCGATAAACATAAAAGAATCAGAAGCAAAACAAACAATAAGTTTCTTTGCACTGTGATATTTTCAGATCTTTCTTCATACCAATTGCGTACATGTTTAATCGCATCGTGATCTTTACTCTCTGCATTAGAACTATTAACAACCGGTGGGTGCTTGAATTTTTCTAATACTTTATTTAGTTTGAACATAAAAATCTAAGACTAGTAAATTTTAAGAATCTTTAAATAAATTATATACATAAACAAACAAAATAAACCCAAATAAGTTTCACAAGCTTATTTGATCTATAAATTCATCAAAAATCCACATATAGAAGATTATTATGTACCAGCTACAAAAATAAACTAAACAAAAAGATTCAAAGAAGCTATTTTATTAAATTTTTTTTATTAGCAGTTGCTTTTAGATTATAGTTTTTCTTCTAAAGAGA
Source organism: Rickettsia typhi (assembly GCA_945883665.1). Taxonomy (GTDB): domain Bacteria; phylum Pseudomonadota; class Alphaproteobacteria; order Rickettsiales; family Rickettsiaceae; genus Megaera; species Megaera typhi_B. Next base: position 3,943 of record CAMCXV010000015.1, read on the forward strand.
ACAATTTTTAATTTAAGATCACTAAATTAAAGGATTTTGCTAATAAAAATTTCTGTTTTGCAATTTAGAAACGGTTCAATGAATATAATTTTCAACTCCAAAAGTCAAAAAAATTGAAATAATGACGTAATTGAAGATTAATTTGACATAGTTTTTAATTGACCGTCTTTAGATATTCTAGTTAACATGTAGTTTTGTATTTTTTCAAATGCCCTACTTTCTATTTGCCTTACACGTTCTTTTGAAATATCGTATTTCATGCTTAAACTATCTAATGTTTCAGGTGAATAACTCAGCTTCCTAGCCTTTAATATTTTTACTTCTCTGTCGTTCAGAACTCTCATGGCTTCAGTCAGTACTAATTTTTTATTCTGCATATCCTGCTTCTTCAACAACGATAATTCTTGATTAGGTTTTTGCTCTGGTAAAAATTCAATTGCTTCAGCTCCTTCATCATCACCATAGTTTGCAGAACGATTTAAAGAAATATCAGGTCCAGAGATGCGCTGATCCATTTCTACCACTTCCCTGACGGAAACCCCAAGCTTATTTGCCATTTTTTCATAATCTTGGTCATTAATAGCACGAGCGCAACTATTTACTATTCTATGTTTAATTTTACCAAGAGTAAAAAATAACTTTTTTTGTGCTGATGTTGTGCCAATTTTTACAAGTGACCAAGACTTAAGAACATATTCTTGGATAGAAGCTTTAATCCACCACATAGCATAAGTTGACAATCTAAAACCAAGATCTGGATCATATTTCTTAACTGCTTGCATTAGACCAATATTTCCCTCTGACACAAGCTCCGGAACTGGTAAGCCATAATTTTTATATTTCATTGCTATTTTAACAACTAGCTTTAAATGACTTGAGACAAGTTTATGAGCAGCCTCGAGGTCGCTATTTTCAAGGTAATTTTTAGCAAGAAAGAACTCCTCCTCTTTTGAAAGAGAAGGTATATTATTTATTTCTTGTAGGTACTTATTAAACCCTGAACCAGAAGAGATGATAGGTAAATTTTGACAAGACATTATTTATACCCTAATAACTTAATAATACTAATTAATTGTAACACAATTCATTTAAAGAATTAAACAAAAAATAACTAATCTAAATTAATATCTTGATATGAGATTTCTAATATCTCAAACACCTTTTTGCCATTAGGAGTTATTACTTCTACCACATCTCCAACAGCTTTGCCAATAAGACCTTTTGCAATAGGTGATTGTATAGAAACTCGTTTTTTAGTGATATCAGCTTCATACTCTCCAACTATTACATAGGTTGCTTCTTCTTCTGTATCATCATCAATTAGTTTTACCGTGGCGCCAAATTTAACACTATCTTTTGAAAGTTTAGAAGTGTCTATAATCTCAGCCCTTGAAACCTTATCTTCGAGATCTAAAATTCTTCCCTCAACAAAACTTTGCTTTTCTCGTGCTGCATGATATTCAGCATTTTCGGATAAATCACCAAATTCCCTTGCAGTTGAAATAGCTTCAATGATTGAGGGTCTTTCAACGTGTTTTAAATGTTTAATTTCTTTTTCTAAAAGCTCGAAGCCTTTTTTTGTAATAGGAAATTTGACCATAATTATGTCTTGTTTAAGTTAAGATTTGAAGTATATTTAGACTAATCATATTTGTCAAACTAGCTGAAAAATTTTATGCATAATGAAGCTCTTATTTTTGAAGTAAAAAGAAAAACCTTTCATTTATACGGTCTAATATTTCCTCTAGCTTATTCTTTTACTTCTAAAATGACTGCCAGCATATTATTGCTAATAATTACTGGTTTCACCCTCTATCTTGACATATCTAGGTATTATAACCCCAAAATTAAAGAGGTTGTTGATAAAATTTTTTACAAATATCTTAGACAGAAAGAAAAAAATAATTCCTTATCGCTTAGCGGAGCAAGCTACATGGCTCTTGGGCTTTTAACAAGTTGTTTGTTTTTTTCCAAAGGTTTAGCCATTACCTCTTGGTTTATTCTGATTATATCAGACTGTATCGCAGCTTTAATTGGTGTAAAATATGGAACACCTCTACAGAATGGGAAATCTTTATATGGGTCAGGTGCTTTTTTTGTTTCCAGCGTTTTCATCAGCGTGGTTAGTTATTTTTTTATTAATTACCACACAAGATTTGTTATTATAATTTTGAGTTCTGCTGTAGTAACATTGGTAGAATTTTACGCCGATCAGATAAAAATAAATGATAATTTATCTATCCCCCTTTCTTATTGTATGACAACATTTATTTTAAGTTTAATTTTGTAGTACAATGATAATTCCGCTAGAATTTTATAATCACTTAAGGCAACAAGTAAAAATTTCTGAGATAGTAAGGCAAAAAACTTTTTTGACAAAAAAAGGTAATGAATATTTAGGTATATGCCCATTCCACAGCGAAAAAACACCATCTTTTACTGTAAATGATATAAAAAAATTCTATCACTGCTTCGGTTGCGGAACGCATGGAGATGTTATAAAGTTTGTATCTGAAAATAATGGTCTTAGTTATAAAGATGCTGCTATAAAAATCGCAACAGATCATTCTATTGAACTACCAAAAATGACTTCTGCTCAAAAAAGAGAATATGAAGAGACAGATCAAATATATAAAGTGCTTGAAATAGCTTTAGAATATTTTAAAAGTCAAGTTACAAACGAAGTTAAAGAATATTTGTTATCACGTGGTATCGACAATAATATAAAGGAACAATTTTCTATAGGTTATGCACCAGGAAAAGGTGGTTTAATTAGTTATTTTGAAAAAAAAAGTATTTCTTTAAATTTTTTATTAGATTCGGGCTTAGTGGGGAAAAAAGAAAATGGTAGAATGTACGAAATATTTACTAACAGAATAATGTTTCCTATTAGGAATATTTATAATAAAATTTTAGGGTTTGGGGGGAGAGTAATTGGAGACTCTTTACCCAAATATATAAACTCACCAGAAACTTTGGTTTTTAAAAAGAGTGAAACAATGTATGGGGAAAATATCGCTACCAGTGCTGCCTATAAAAAAAATTATTCTATAGTAGTAGAAGGTTATATGGATGTAATAGCTTTAAACGCAGTGGGTATCAACGAAGCAGTAGCAAGCCTTGGCACATCTGTTACTGATAAACACTTACAAAAACTATGGCGCTCAGGAGATGAGATTATAATTTGCCTTGATGGTGACAAAGCTGGGCAAAGAGCTAGTAATAGATTAATAGATATATCTTTGCCAATGATTACAGCTAACAAAAAAATATCCTTTGTTAATTTACCACATTCTAAAGATCCAGATGATATAATTAAATCTGGCGGAGCGAACCTATTTAATAAATTACTTTTAGAAAAAATCGATTTATCAAAAGCTATTTGGTTAAACGAATTCAAGGACAAGGATTTTTCTTCAGCTGAATCAAGATCTGCGCTTGAAAAAAAATTAGACACAATCTGTATGCAAATAAAAGACAAGATACTTGCAGGCAATTTTCGTCGTTACTTTAAAGATCAAATATGGCAAAATATTTATAATCGAAGCAAATCTCACAATTTATTAAAAAAACCTAGCGCAACATATATTTCAAATATTGATGAAAAAAAATATACAGAATTAGAAGTCTTGGAATTGTCATTATGTGGTTTTATTATAAATTTTCCTCATATTTTGAAAAAACCAATGGTAAGGGATTTTGTGTCTGATCTAGTATTAACATGTAGTGATTTTAACGAATTCAAAGATTGGTTTATTGGTCAGATAGCTGAGAATGAGGATATTGAGAAAGATAAGATTAAGAAAATTGTAAAAAACACTAGATTTTATAATAGTTTTTTAGTATTATCCGATCCCAAGAAAAATTTTCTGGATTCAATTTTTATTGAAAGAAATCAAGATCATTATGAACTTATATTCGACTTATTAAGCAAAAAATACTATTTGTTATTATTGAAACAAGAATATACTAACATGATGAATAGTACCAAAGAAGAACTACGCCTTAAAGCAGCTTCTTATTTGAAAGAAATTCAAGAAACCTCCGAAAAATTAAACAAATTAAATGAATTTTTTATAAATTAGATAATCTTTAATCATTATTGCAATAGAATATGACTAACAAGAAAAACCCCACACTAAATAAAGAAATCACTCTTAAAACAGTTGATACACTAGTAACAGCAAGCAAAAAGAAAGGTTTTGTAACATATGAACAAATAAACAAATCCATTGCTGCAAATAAAAAACTTTCTGTTGATGACCTTGAAAATGCTATATCAAAATTTTCAGAAGCTGGTATTGATATTATAGATGATGATAATGATGATGATATAAAACTCGATATTAACGTTAGTGAAGAACTTAATATCACAAGTTCTTCAGTTGAAACTGAAGAAGATGATGAGGAAAGCAGCTCTAATAATCTTGGTTCCACTGACGATACCGTTAGACTCTATTTACGTGATATGGGTGGAGTAGAATTGCTTTCACGTGAAGATGAAATAGAAATAGCAAAACGCATTGATGAAGGAAAGAAAATAATGTTATTTTCTCTTTGCGAAAGCCCAATGGCAATGAGAAAATTTATCAAATGGTATGAAGATTTAGTTAGCGAAAAAATTATTCTGCGTGATTTAATTGATCTAGAAGCGAATATTGGTAGTGATGGTACAATTATAAATACCAGTGATAGTAAAGATGATGATAATGATGACGATGGAGAGGTTGACAGCGACTTAGAAGAAACAACAAGTCTTTCTATTTCTGCTATGGAAGCTGAGTTACTACCTAGTATATCAGATAAAATGGAGAGTATAGCAAAAATTTGCGACAGGTTACTTGATGAAACAAAAAATCATTACTTGATCAAAAAAAATATATCTTCTCTCTCTTCAAACAAAAAATATCAGAAAGATCTTACAAATCTAACTGAAGAAGTTTCTGCAATTCACTTTAGCAATAAACGTGTCGAAGAGATTTTAGTAGAGATTTATGGCATTAATAAAAATCTTGTTGCAAAAGAAACGGAATTGCTGAGGTTAGCTGAAAAGCACGGAGTGAAGCGTCAAAGTTTTCTTAAGGAGTATGTAGGTGTAGTTATCGACCAAAATTGGAAAGCTAAAATTCAGAAGAAAAAAGAAATTGCTTGGAAAAATTTTGTTCAGAACGAACTTCAAGTAATTGATAATATAATTCTTGATTTTGAACAGGAAGAATTAAATATTGGTATTCCTGTTTCTGAGTTTAAAAGGGTAGTTAGTTTAATTCAAAAAGGTGAAAGACAGTCAAGCCGAGCTAAAAAAGAAATGATAGAAGCAAATTTGCGCTTAGTTATTTCAATTGCTAAAAAATATGCTAATCGAGGTTTGCAGTTCTTGGATCTTATCCAAGAAGGGAATATCGGCTTAATGAAAGCAGTAGATAAGTTTGAATATAGCAGAGGTTTTAAGTTTTCTACCTATGCAACATGGTGGATCAGGCAGGCTATAACAAGATCTATTGCTGATCAAGCACGTACTATTCGAATTCCTGTGCATATGATTGAAACAATTAACAAAATTATTCGCACTTCAAGACAAATGTTAAGTGAATTAGGTTATGAACCTACACCAGTTGAGATTGCAGCACGCCTCTCTATGCCTGTTGACAAAGTAAAAAAGGTAATGAAAATAGCAAAAGAACCTGTAAGCTTAGAAAACCCTGTCGGAGATGAGGATGGTAGCTATCTTGGTGATTTTATTGAAGACAAAAATGCTATTTTACCTATTGATTCAGCAATTCAGACGAATTTACGAGAAACTACTACAAGAATTTTATCAAGTCTTACGCCTCGTGAAGAAAGAGTGCTAAGAATGAGATTCGGTATTGGTATGAATACCGACCATACTTTGGAAGAAGTTGGTCAACAATTCCATGTTACTAGAGAAAGAATTAGACAGATAGAAGCTAAAGCTTTGCGTAAATTGAAACATCCGACTAGATCTAAAAAAATGCGTAGTTTTTTAAATGGTTCTAGTAAATCACAAAGCAACATTAGCGAATAAAATAATAGTAATATTGTATCACTGAAAGACTCTAGAATTATCTTTCAGTGATACAATGTTACTATAGCATTTGTCTTTTATAAGGGAATAAAATGAACATTATTTTACCGTATAATTTAGTTAATATTATTCTATTTCCTTTTTATATTATATTGCTTTTAGCACGCCTTTTGAAGGGTAAAGAAAATTTTGTATCTTTCAAAAGTCGTTTTGGTATTTATAAAACAAAACCAAAATCAAGCCAATTAATCTGGATTCATGCAGCAAGTGTTGGAGAAAGTATGATTGCAATTAATCTTGTAAATGAATTAAAAAAAATATATCAGGAAGTTGAGTTTCTAGTTACAACAGGTACAGTATCATCTGCTAATATTGTAAATAAATGGTTGCCAGCTGGTGTATACCATGAATTTACACCTATTGATAATTTCTTTATTGTTAGAAGATTTTATAAATATTGGAAACCAAAGCTTGGAATATTTATAGAGTCTGATATTTGGCCAACTTTAGTTAGCTCCTCAGCAAAGAAATGTAAACTACTACTTTTGAATGCTAGATTATCTGATAAATCATTTAATAAATGGCAAAAATTTCCAAAAATATTTCAACTACTAACTAATTTCTTTTCTTATATTACGGTTCAAAGTAAAATTGATTTAAAAAAATATCACTCTCTCGGTTGTAATAATGTTGAAAATTTAGGAAATATAAAATTTGCTAATAAAAAATTACAGCTAAATGAAGAAGAATTAGCGCCTTTTAAAAAGATATTTAGTGATAAAAAAGTTTTTGTTGCATCTAGTACTCACAAAATGGATGAATCAGTTTTATTGGATATAATTTCTCAGTTTAAAGAAGAAAAGATAGATCAGATTTATCCGATAATTATTTTAAGACATCCAGAAAGAGTAAATGAAATTACCTTGTTTTGTAAAAAAATGGGCCTTAAATATAGCTTAAGATCCTCTAAAATAAAACATAATATTTTAGAGGATGATCTTTATATTGTTGATAGTTTTGGAGAATTAGGATTATTTTATAGTATATCAGACATTACTTTTATTGGTGGTTCTTTTGAAATGGGGAATCGTCTAGGTGGGCATAACTTACTAGAGCCAGCTTATTTTGATAATGTTATTATTGTAGGACCTAATATGACTAATTTTCAGAATATTACTAATGAAATGATTAGCAATAAAGCTTGTGTACAAGTTAGTAATACTGAAGAATTAAAAAATCAGATTTTATTTTTTCTTGATGAAAAAAATATAAATATCAGCAAAGAATATATTAATAATGCAAGAAAATATGTTGAAAATAGAGAAAAAATCTTTGTCAATTATTTGAAACAAATATGTAGATTTTTTAATGATTAAATTAACATATCCAAAATTTTGGAATAAAAGAAACTGGCTTTCGTTTTTAATGATACCTTTTTCATATATATATCTATTTCTTGGCTTTGTACGAAACAAAATATCTAGCAAGATAATATTATCTCAAAAAGTAATCTGTATAGGGAATATAACATTAGGCGGAGCAGGCAAAACTCAAATTGTTGCATGGTTGGCGCAGTTACTTAAACAAAAAAAAATTTCATTTGTAATAATTACCAAAGCATATAAATCAAATCTTAAAAAAGTAAAATTAGTTGAAATGACTGATTCTGCAAAAGAAGTGGGAGATGAATCGATCATGCTTAGAAATTATGGTTGTGTAATAGCTGCAAAAAAAATTCAATATGCCTTACCATTAATTAATCAAATCAATCCCAAAATAGTTATTTTAGATGATGGTATGCAGAATCCATACATCAAAAAAGACTTGCAAATTTGCGCTATTGATACTCTGAATCTTTTGGGAAATAATATGATTTTTCCTTCTGGACCTTTGCGAGAAAATCTATCTAGCGGTCTAATGAAATCAGATATGATTTTTATGATTGGTAATAATAGATGCAAAGATTCTAATTTGATAAAGAATATTAAATTAAGTCAAAAACCATGTTTTAAAGCTACTATTAAATTAAGAGAAGAATTGGATAGAGATATTGAATATATTGCTTTTACTGGTATTGCAAATCCAGAAAAATTTTATTTTTTATTATCGCAGAATCATTTTAAACTCAAACAATGTATCTCATTTGGGGATCATCATGATTATTCAAATAATGATGTAAAAAAACTAGTTGATCTAGCAATTTCAAACGATTGTTATTTAATTACTACAGAGAAAGATTATGTAAAACTCGATAGTAATTATCAAAATTTAATAATATGTGCTAAAGTGAATCTTAATTTCGAAAATGAGCAAGAATGTATGGACTTAATATATGAAAAATTATTCTAAAAAAATAAAACATTTTATTGAATATGTTTTATTTGAATTATTTTTAAAAACTATGAAAGTAATTGGCTTTAAAAATTCAGTCATTTTTTGTAGTTTTATTGCAAGATCTGTTGGACCATATCTTAGAGTTAGTAAAACAGCAGAAAAAAATTTAAATAAAGTTTTTGAAAAAAAAATTAATACAAAAAAAATAATCCCACAAATATGGGATAATTTTGGTAAATATATCGGTGAATTTCCGTTTATCAATGAATTATCTGATAAAGAAAGAAATTTAATTTTTACAATGGAAGGAATGGAGCATGTAAAATCTTATCAAGATAAAAAACAGCCATTTTTACTTTTTTTGGCGCATCAAGCAAATTGGGATTTTGTTATCAAACATATAACTGATATTTATCCTAAATTTGCTATTATTTATCGCAAGGCAAATAATCCTTATGTTGATCAAAAAATTCTTCAAACTCGTAGTAAAGATTCAAACCTACTAATGGTAGAAAAAGGTCCAACTGGTGCTAAAGGATTAGTTCGAGCAATTAAAAATGGTTACTCAATAGCTATGCTTGTTGATCAAAAAATGAATGATGGAATTGAAGTACCATTTTTTGGCAGACCAGCAATGACTGCAAACGCAATTGCAAAACTGAGTTTACAATATAATTACCCAATAATACCATGCCAATTGGTTCGTACTAAAAACAAACATAAAGCTATTCTACATCCAGAAATAAGTTATAAAACTACTAACAACAAGGAGAAAGATATTTATAATATAATGTTAATTATTAACCAAACATTAGAAAAATGGATTAAAGAAAATCCCTCTCAATGGTTTTGGTTTCATAATAGATGGAAAGATTAGATATAACCTGTAGTTTTAAATCATCCTCAGCCTAAATTGGATTTTTTATATTTAACTAAAAATCAAGGTCATATTTATTTATGATATGGATGTTTTGCTAATATAGTCTGAGCTCTATAGATCTGTTCTAACAAAATAATTTTTGCCAATTGATGTGGCAGAGTCATTTTTGATAGGCTTAAAGTAATATTGGCGTTTTTAATAATTGAATTATCAAGTCCATAAGCTCCTCCAATAATTATATCTATATCTTTTCCAATCATCATCATATTTTGAAAGATCAAACTAAATTTTTCGCTTTCTAATTGTTTTCCAGGAATATCTAAAACAATCTTATATGAATTATTACTTATATTTTCGTATATTAGTTGGGCTTCATAAGATTTTATTTGTGCTTCTGGTAATTTTTTAGAGTGTACAAGCTCTATTTCTCTTAACTTCCAACTAATCATTTTAGAATAGTGAAGTGCAACTTGTTTATATTCATTAGATAATTTCCCAACAGATATAATATTAATTTTCATGGAAATGAATTGTTATAAATTATTCAATATAGTCGAGCTATCAAAACATCTTTAATAATATCAGAAACAAAGATTAATTGCTATTAAAGTCATCACTTTCCATTTATCTTGAGCTGTTATCTATAATTTTATCAGTTTTAATATTATCATAGATTGAGATATTACACTTTGCTTCTAATTCTTAAGGTAGAGAAATTTTTAGATAAAAAATTAGAAAATTAATTTAGTGCGAATATATAAGAAATAAAAGGATTGCAGCAAAAGAATTATTGAATATTCAAAAAAGAATGGTATCATCTAGGTTGTTAGCTTCAATTCAAATAGTTGGTTTGGTAATGTTGAATGTTTTAGAAAAAAATAGTTTATCTACAAATAAAGAAGAAGAAAACGAGGATGTTTTCTCTGATATAAACTATATTTGTAAATCAACTCCATTAATTGTTTCTTCTCTGCAAAAAGGTCTGGATGTAGCTCAATTACCCAATGGAGACGTTTTAATTACAGAAGTTAGAGTTGTTAATACTCAATATAGTTGGGATAAAGATAAACAAAAATTGACTAAAGTTAGTCAGAATTGAAGTTTTTATAATATAAAAAATATTAGTCTTTATATTGCCAAATAATAGCTAAAATTGTCATTAGTGAAATAACAAACATAAAACATCCTATTGTAAATGGGGAGTTTGTATAGTGATATAATCCTAGGCAAATAGCGGGTGTCATTTTTCCTATAGTTGCAGAACCGATTGAGCTTCCAATGCCGATAATCAAATATTTTTCTGTTTTAGATAAAAGACTATTGTGCCATAAATTGATGACGTTATTAAAAATAATGCCGATTATTATTATCCAAATCTTTATAGATATAATATATAGATAAGAGCTGTTTTCAACATAGTACCAGATTGGTAATATAGTAATTGCAAAAATACTAACACTAATTATTAATATATTTTTTGGTTCAAATTTCAACAAAAAATAACCTATTATTGGTAGAAGTATCATATCCATAATCAAAAGATTAGTATTTGATGACATCATATCTTCTAGAGTTATATTGGTAAAATGTGGTACTAAATTATTCATAATAATGAACGGAACAGAATATGTCATGTAAGCAAATCCTGAAGTAATAGCTATTTGAAATAGCAGAATTTTGTTCTTCCCTAGAGTTTTGATTGCACCATTAGAGTATAAAGATAATATTTGTGTACTATTTAATGATCATTTTTCATCTTTGTATATCCTAAGTATATAACCAAATAAAGCAGCAACCCCCCCTATAATAAAATATATTCTCCATTGCTGAGATTCTGGATTTTCAAGAACTAAACTACTAACAAAAGATGCAATTACTATACCAATCATTACAGATGTTTGGTATAAATAAGAGCTTTTAACGGCATTGATTTTATTTTTTTCTGATAAAATATATAATTTTGCTATTGCAATCTCTCCTGCAGAAAAGATTCCCCCAAAAAAACGAAGAATTATAAGTAAAATAGGTGCATAAACACCTATTTGCTCATAAGTTGGTATGAATCCAAGGGATATAGCACTTACACCAACACCGATCAAAGAATATGAAAGGCTAATAGCTGGTCCATGGGTTAAAGCTATGAGACCAAATATATAAGAACCAACTGGTCTAGTAATTATAGTACTAGCTAAAACACTATAAGCCAATATCAAGGAAATTATTGGATCATCGTTTGGAAAAAAAAGCTGTGCAAATATTGGCGCTAAAAAACTATAAAGAGCTGTATCAAAATGATCTACCACATTGGCAATTAGAATTGAGTAATCCCGTTTTGATAAATCTTTCATATACACCTAAGTTGTATTGGGTTAAATTCACTAGGGAAAATTTTTCAATTCATGATATAGCTTCTTTTTTTCTTGTCATTAATGATCTTTGATAATTGATCCATAAAATTCTTCGCCGATAGAAATTTCTTCGCGATTATTTTTTTTGCGCCAGTTATTTGTATCGCGCAGGGAATATATACATCCACAATATTCTTGCTTGTAAAATTCTTCATCTTTAGCAATTTCATACATTCTTGCGCTGCCGCCATCTTTTCTCCAGTTATAAGTCCAGTATGTTATGTTTGGATAATATGAAGCAGCTTTAATACCAGATTTATTTATTTGATCCATATCTTTCCATCTTGAAATACCAAGTGAGGATGTTATAACTTTAAAGTCATTTTCATAAGCATACAAAGCTGTTCTAATAAAACGCATATCAAAGCACATGCTACAACGAATTCCTCGCTCTGGTTCATATTCCATACCCTTTGCTCTGGCAAACCAATTTTGTACATCGTAATCAGCATCAACAAACTCAATGCCTAATTTTTCAGCAAAGCGTATATTTTCATTTTTGCGAATTTCATATTCTTTTTTGGGGTGAATATTTGGATTATAAAAAAAAATAGTTAAGTTAATAGAAGATGCCACCATTTTTTCCATTAATGGTCCAGAACAAGGTGCGCAACAAGAATGCATTAATACTTTATTATTATCATCCGGTACTTCAAATCTTTGTATAGATATATCATTCATGATTATTCATTTCTTTAGATAAATTATTTTTATAGGTTTCCTTGTAAAAGAAAATAATACCCAAAACAAAAATTGCAAGAACAGTTAAGTAATAAGCAAGGGCTAGATTATTTCCACTAAACTGATAAAGAGCTGTACCAATCATAGGAGTAGTTCCGCCAAAAATTGCTGCGCTTAAATTATAAGAAAGGGCAACTCCTGTAAATCTCACTCTGGTAGGAAATAGTTCAACTAGTAAAGTTGGCACTGGTCCCATATAAATTCCAATTATTATAGCAAATATTATTTGCGATAAAATGGCAAAAATATAATTCATTGAAACTAGAGCCATAAATATTGGATATATACCTAATATATATAAAATACTACCAAAAATAATCACTGGTTTTCTGCCAATTTTATCTGAAATATAGGCGGAAATTGGAAAAACTATAGTCATAGTTATAAGTATAATAGCACATACTACAGAACCTTGTTGCTCAGTATAACCAATGTTCTGCATGAAATATTTCATAAAAACAGTAGTGGTATAAAATGGCGCAGTAACATTTATATATATAATAATTGCCATTAGCAATTCTTTCCAATATTTAGTAAAAGTTTCACGTAATGGAGTTTTTGATAGATACCCACCTTCTTTAGCAGCTTTATATATGGGGCTCTCAGCTAGATGTGACCTTATATATAACCCAATTAAGCCGATTAATAAACCAAAGATAAAAGGTATTCTCCACCCCCAAGAAAGCAAATCCTCTTCACTCAAAACATATGAAAATACATTAGCAACTCCTACTCCCATTAACATTCCAAGACACATGCTAACAAAAGACGCGCTACCAGCTAAACCTCTTTTATCATCTGGCGAGTGTTCTACTATATATGCAATACACCCGCTAAATTCTCCGCCCAATGAGAAACCTTGAATTAGTCTAATGATTGCCAAAATAATTGGAGCGACAATGCCAATTGACTCATAAGAAGGTAACAACCCGATCCCAGCCGTTGGAATTGCCATCATCATTATTCCGATAACTAAAGCACTTCTTCTACCAAATTTATCACCTATTTGACCAAATAAAATACCACCAAGGGGTCTTACAAGAAACCCCGCAGCAAAGAGTGCAAAAGTAAGAATCTCAACAAATTCAGTTTTGGGAAAGAATTTCAAACCAATGATATAAGCAAACTGAGCATATAAGGCATAATCATACCATTCAAGTGCATTGCCAATCATTCCTGAAATAACTATCTTTCTCATTTTATACTGTTAATTTAATTGTAATCTTATAAAAAGTCATAATAAGGTAATCAATTGTTAACACAAATATAATTGTCAATTCTCAAGGTAAGTACTTCTAGTTAGTGGTCTTATAAGCGCATTTCTAGCTTTTTTACTTATCTATCTGGATCAAAGATTTTTTATTTAGCGGTAGTCTTTTTTTGTATTCTTGTTCTGTTTTTAAATATTCTTGACCAGCTTCAGATAGCTGGCTGTACAATAATCTTTTTTGTTTATTAATCTTTGCTATTTCTTTTCGATAAGTAATTATCTCTTCACGAACTTCAGCTGGAATTTTAGATACATATTCTTTATATTCATCTATAACTTTTTGAAATTCTTTTGGTTCTTTAAGTTTGCCAGAGTTTGTTATTGAAGGCTGGGTAACCGTTGCCTCGTTTTCTTGAGATAATTTTGTGTCTTCTGGTTTTTGATTTTCCGAAGCTAGAGATGTTGTCGCTAATGTAGAAATTAAAGTTACTATAATAATTTTAAAAATTTTCATAAAACACTCTTCAATAAATTATGTTGAACAATATAATAATAATTGCTAATTGTAAAAACTAATAGCATAAATTATTTTCGGATATAAACCATGGATAATCCCTTTAGTCAATCAAAATTGATGTATAAACTCTATTTTACCACCTTATACAAGCATATAAATTTTTTTGAAAATTTTTTCCCAGAAGATGTTTTGGGGATTAGCATGTTTGAAATAGATTCTAAAACAATAGAAGCAGAAGATTCTGACATATGGGGTTTTGAAGTATATTACGGTGAAAACCCGATAAAAAGTTTTTTGATAAAAAATCTGCAGAATTTTATTAGTGAAAATAATCTAGAAATTATTGGTAACATTAACTTTGTAATTATTGAGGATAAAGATTGGGTATCTGAATATCAAAAACAATTAGTTCCAATTTGCATTGGTAAATTTTTTATAAGCACTTTAAGCCATTCCCATCACTGTCCACCAAACTTTCTACCAATTATCTTGGAAGCATCAAGAGCTTTTGGCACTGGTGATCATCCAACAACATCGCGATGTTTAGAACTAATGGAAGAATTGTCCTCTTTTGATTTTAAAAGAATTTACGACTTAGGAACAGGAAGTGGTATATTAAGTTTTGCTGCTGCAAAAATATGGTCTCAAGCTGAAATCTGGGCATGCGATATAGAAGAAACATCAATAGAAGTAGCAAAAATTAATCAAGAGTTCAACGATTCAAAAATTAATTTTTATAAAAACTATTCTGATGCAAGTTTAAACAACCCAGATTTTCAAAATAAAAAATTTGATTTAATTGTTAGTAATATTCTTTCTGGACCATTAGTAAAGTTAGCCCCATCTATATGTTTGTTGCTAAACAGAACTGGAAAATTGATTTTATCTGGTTTTTTAGACTATCAAATGAATGATGTAATTGATGCTTACAAGGAAAATGGACTTGAAGTTAAAAAGATTATTAACAAAAACAACTGGATTACAATTTTAGCAAAGGTAAAAATCAATTAATGTTTTTATTGACTTTTAGGAGTTTTTATATATATTTTTTCTGTAAAAGTGACTATAACTAAACATAAAAAATGACGCAATATGGAAAATTCACAAAAATCTAACTTTGGTTCAGAATTAAGAAAAATATTTTGGCCAATTGAATGGTACGAAAACAAAAAGTTTTTACCAATGGCGGCTATGATGTTTTGTATTCTTTTTAACTATTCAACTCTTCGCTCGATAAAAGATGGTTTTGTAGTAACTGGTATAGGTCCAGAAGCAATAAGTTTTTTAAAGACATATGTAGTTCTTCCATCTGCTGTAATGATGATGGTAATATACGCAAAACTTTGTAATGTTTTGAGTCAGCAAAAAGTTTTTTATGCTATATCTGCATTTTTTTCGGTTTACTTAGCATTTTTTGCTTTCGTTTTATACCCATATCCAGAATTTTTTCATCCTAATCGCGAAACTATTGAAAATCTTGTTTTGGAATATCCTAACTTCAAATGGTTTGTAAGAATTTGTGGACAATGGAGTGTGGCATCTTTTTATGCAGTATCTGAGTTGTATGGCAGCATGATGCTTAGTTTGTTGTTTTGGCAATTTGCTAACCAAATTACTAAAACTAATGAAGCAAAAAGATTTTATTCAATGTTTGGGTTATTAGGTAATTTTTCTTTGCCTTTAGTAGCTTTTAACCTTACTTATTTATTAAGTTCTGAAACTAACATAGTGCCAGAAAATTACCGTTTTGTTCCTGTTATATGCGTAACTATTTTTAGCAATTTACTAGTAATGTTCTTTTATTCATGGATGAATAAAAATGTTCTTACTGATCCACGTCTTTATGATTCAGGAGAAGTGGCAGGTAAACCTAAGAAGAAAAAAACTAAATTATCTCTTGGTGAAAGTTTTAAAATGATTTTTACTTCGAAGTATTTAGGCTTACTCGTAACTTTAATCTTAGCATATGGCATATCAATTAATTTAGTTGAAGGTGTGTGGAAAGCTAAATTAAGAGAATTATATCCAACAAAAGAATCTTACACGATGTTTATGGGTACTTTTCAAGCGTATCAGGGTGTGGCTGCAATTATTTTTATGCTTGTAGGTAGCAATATCTTAAGAAGAGTATCTTGGGCAACAGCTGCAATATTTACTCCATTGATGATTTTAATTACTGGAATTGGTTTCTTCTCTTTCATTATATTTGACCAATCTGTAGGTCTATATTTTGCTGCATTCTTTGGCACAGGACCTCTAGCTCTTGCTGTGATTATTGGAACAGCCCAAAATGTATTGAGTAAAGCAACAAAATATTCTTTATTCGATTCAACAAAAGAAATGGCTTATATTCCTCTTGATGATGAAATGAAAACAAAGGGAAAGGCAGCTGTTGATGTTATAGGTGGTAGATTTGGTAAATCTGGTGGTGGAATAATTCAGTCAACTTTCTTTATTTTATTACCTACTTATACATTTGCTGAGGCAACTCCTTATTTTGCCGGTGTATTTTTTGTGATAGTTATTTTATGGCTCTTTGCTGTGCAAGGTCTTAGCAAGGAATATCAGAAACTGACAAAAGAATAAGATAAATTAAGTTTAAAAAACTTTCATTAAATTAAAGAAGTCGTTTTGTTAATTTAGCAGAACGACTTTTTTACTTTTACAAGCTTAAATATTTTAAAACTTTTGATTTATTATTGGTTTTTTTAATATGATATGTTAAGATATTTTTGATAATAAAAAATTATTTAGATATTTTAATTAATTTAAAGAATATGAAAAGATATATTACGAATAACAAAAAGAAATTTGTTAAGACATTGCTAACAACAACAAGTGTTTTAGTAGTAGCTGTTTCAAACCATGATGTAATGGCTGGAGCCACAGCGAGGGCAATTTCTCAAGGAGGGGCTACTGCAGTATTTAGTACTGGCGTTGGTTTTTCAGGTGCTGTTGATGCTTTTGCAGATGGATCAACCTTACAGTTTAATGCTGTAAAAGATGCAGATGTTGACATAGCAGATGTTAACATTCTAGCTATTGATGTACATGGTAAGAATTTATCTGCAAACTCATTCAAAATATCACAAAATGCAACAATTGGTTCAATTGTTGATTTAGGTGCTGCTGGCAATGCGTTAGCATTAGCTGACGTAGCTAACAAAATGAAAATAGTATTTGCTGCTGATAAAACACTAACTTTAAGTGGAACAATTAGTGATGCTACTCTTTTTGTAGCTGGTCAATTAAACGCCCCTGCCGATAATTACTCGGCATTAGGAACAATTGATTTTGCTGGTAAAAATGCAACATTATCAATTGCAGCTAATTCTGGCGGCGCTATTATTCTTGATAATGCTACAGTGGCAAATGCAGCTAACGCAACTCTAGATGTTCAAACCGATTTAACAGTCAAGAACGCTTCTTTTGCGACAATTAAAACCACAAAATTGACTGCTGATAAAAATTTAACGATTGCAGCTGGTGCAAATGATATAGCTACTGTGGCTAATGGCTTGTATGAGTTTGGTGATAATTCTACTTTAATTTATTCTGTTGATACTAGCATTGCTGCTCAACAGATAAATTTAACCAGCATAGCGGAAATCTCGGGAGCTTGCTCCCGAGCTGGATAGCGTTATAATAGGCGTTAGCCTATTATAAAAAATCTTACTATGGAATTAAGGCGTAATAGTCATCATGTTTTTCGGATAATGTATCACTTTGTGTGGATACCCAAATATCGTCATAAAATATTTATCGAACCATACAGAGAAAGCTTAAAACTCATAATAAAGAAAATAGGGTACGATTATAATATCGAGATAGTGGAGCTTGAAATACCATCGGATCATGTTCACATGGTTGTAAAATCTGAGCCCAAAGTTTCACCTTCGGATATTATGCAAATAATCAAAAGTATATCCGCAAGAAAATTTTTCAAACTTTATCCTCAAATAAAGCGTAAATATTTTTGGGGAGGTAAGCTTTGGACGCAAAGCTTTTTTGTAGAAACGGTAGGAAATGCTAATGATAAAATAATTCGTGAATATGTACAAAATCATTTGAATGCAATGGATAAAATGGAAATAGCAGCTAATCAACTAAAACTGTTTTGAAACTCGGTCGCTTGCGGCCGAGTAGTTCAT
>CAMCXV010000016.1 GCA_945883665.1 Rickettsia typhi
CACTCCTATTATTTAAATTAATAAATAATAGGAATATAGATTGATACTAATGGATTAATATTGCTTTAAATATTCCACCTATAGGGTGGGTCAATTTTGGACGCACATTAACCCATTTACTGGGTCAGTATTGCACGCTTTTTAACAACTTGAAGGATACTTAGGAGACAGTAACGCGGCTAAATGGAATATACCGATATCAAATTGGGCTTTGACAATTTCTCAGCTAGATATTTATTTTCCAGATAGACCGAAATTTGGGAGATTATTTTTAAAATGACATAGTCCAAAGAACCATACGCATCAAGTTAAGGGTTAATGTCTATTGATCTGAGCATATTTAAGCTGGATAGTCTGGTTTTTCTAAATCTATTTCAGGGAATTCTTTAAGCAATTCTTTAACTAAATTTAAATCATTATTTTTACAAGCTCTACCTATTGCAGCATCTCCATCTAATCTGTAATCATTTATTGTATCTTTACTGCACTTATGATTTGCATATTTTTCTTATTTATATTTCTTTAACAAAATAACTAATTATTAGTATATATTAAAACAGAATTAAAGCAAACATTTAATTTAAGATTTATTAAAACCTCTCAAATAAAATTTCTATGAACTCTTGAAGTCAATGGGGTTTTTTGAAAAGATATCTACATAACTCAACTCTTTAAATTCCCCTGGTTTTAAATTTCCCAATTCATATTTACCATATTTAACTCTAATTAAACGATTTACTTTGAGGGAAAAATATTCAAAAATTTTTCTAATTTCTCGATTTTTACCTTCAGTCAAAGTAACTTTAAACCATGAATTTGTTATTCCTTCTGAAGTAAGTTGTATTTTTTTAGGGCGATAAGTTATATTATCAATTGTTATTTGATAATATTTTTTCTGAGCTAAATAAGCCATTAGATTAGAAATATCACCATAGACTCTTACTTTATATACTCTTTCAAAATTATTTTTAGGTAATTCTAATTCCCTAACGAATGTTCCGCTATTTGTAAGAATCAAAAGCCCTTCGCTGTTCAAATCTAATCTTCCAACGGAAACTACTCTTGGTAAAACCTCTTTCAAGGCGTTAAAAACCGTTGGTCTATCTTGCGGATCACTGTGTGTTGTAATCAACCCTATTGGTTTATAATATATCCAAACTCTTGTTTTATCAGATAGATTTACTATTTTATTATCTATTTCTATAATATTTTGTAATCCAACATTTATAGCAGGCGTGCTTGCTATTTTTCCATCCAATTTTACTCGCCCATCAGCAATCATCTTTTCAGCTTGCCGCCTTGAACAAACTCCAGCCATAGCAATAAATTTTGCTATTCGACAAGAGATAAATTCACTCATATATTTTATACTAAAATGTTAACTATTTTTTGTGGTACGATAATAATCTTTTTGATCTTTGCACCATCTATGTGTTTTTCAATCGCAGGAATTTTAATCACGATTTGTTTTATTTCTTCCTCATTTGCCTCAACGGAAAAATCATAAGTGGCCCTCAATTTACCCTGAACCTGAATTGCCATAGTATAGCTGGTAACTTTTAACTTTGTTTCATCGAAACAAGGCCAATTTGTTTTATATAAAGGAATATCATTACCAATTTTCTGCCACAATTCTTCGGTGATATGAGGAATGAAAGGATTAAGTAACTGGATAACGGTCTTAATACCAAAACAACTAGTATTAATATCTCCTAATTCTTTGGAAATCTCATCTGAAATATTATTAAATAATTCTCTGATCCTAGCTATTGCTTTGTTTAAACGATATGCAAGAATGTCTTCTGTAACATTTTTTATAGTAGCATGGATCTGACCTTCAAGCTCATTGTTAGTTTGATAATTTGATTGGCAATTTTGCAATAGATCAAAAGATTTTTCCATTTGATTAATTAATCTTGCAATGAATTTTTTACATCCATCGATCCCAGCAAAAGACCATTCTAAATCCCTTTCAACTGGACTATCAGATAAAGCAAACATTCTAATTGCATCTGCTCCGTAAGTTTTAAGCATTAGATCCAGATCTACAACGTTATTTTTAGATTTACTCATTTTTTCGAGCTTACCTTGAGTAACTTCTTCTCCAGTTATTTTATGAAAAAATTTTCCATTTTTTGTTTCAACTTCACTAGGATATAACCACTTACCAGATTTATCTTTATAAGTTATATGCAACACCATTCCTTGCGTTAAAAGATTTTTAAATGGTTCGCGAATATTCAAATAACCAACATCAGCCATAGCTTTTGTAAAAAATCTTGAATAAAGTAAGTGTAATATTGCATGCTCTACTCCACCAATATATTGATCAACTGGCATCCAATAATTACAATCCTTTGTGTTGACCATTTCAGAACTATGGATATTACAAAAACGGGCAAAATACCAAGATGATTCAAAAAAAGTATCAAATGTATCTGTTTCTCTGGTTGCTTCGCCTTGACAATTAGGACAATTCACATATTTCCAAGATGGATGGTGATCAAGCGGATTACCTAATTTTTCAAAACTAATATCCTGAGGTAACGTTACTGGTAAATGATCTACTGGAACTGGCAAAGTCCCGCATTTATCACAGTAAATTATCGGTATAGGGCATCCCCAATATCTTTGCCTTGATATACCCCAATCCCTTAATCGATAATTCACTGTACTAGTGCCAATACCAAGTTTCTCAAATTTATCTATAATTGCTTGTCTAGCTTCTAAAACAGTCATTCCAGTTAAAAACGAGGAATTAATTATTATATCATCTTCTTTATAAATATATGCTTCACTAGCTAAGTTAATTTTGCTATTTTTACTCTCGGCTATTTGTTTTATCAACAAATTTTCTGTAACTTGAGTTAGTTCAAAATCTCTTTGATCATGTGCGGGACATCCATAAATCGCTCCAGTGCCATAATCCATCAAAACAAAATTAGCTATAATAATTGGTAATTTGATATTTTTGTCAAAAGGATGCTCAGCAAAAGACCCAATAAAAACAGCTTCTTTGTTCTTTTTTTCTATATCTGCTTCTGCAGTAGAATTATGCCCACATTTATCAATAAATGCCTTGATTTCATCAGTTTTTTTGATCTTATTAATAAATGGGTGATTATAAGCAAGCGCAACAAATGTTGCACCAAAAATTGCTTCTGGAGTAGTTGTGTATACTTCAATTTTTTGATCATGATCCATTACATTAAAATAAAAATTGACACCTTGTGATTTGTCTATCCAATTTTTTTGCATTGTTTTGACCTTATCTGGCCAACCGTCAAGATTATCAATATCTTTTAATAATTCTTCATTATATTCTGTGATTTTTAAAAACCATTGTTTTAAGTATTTTTTTTCTACTAACGCACCAGATCTCCAGCCACGACCATTTTCTACCTGCTCATTAGCTAAAACTGTTTGATCAACAGGATCCCAATTAACGATAGATTCTTTTTGATATGCCAATCCTTTATGGAGTAAATCAATAAAAAACTTTTGCTCATGTTTATAATATTCAGGATCACAACTAGTAACTTCCCTTTTCCAATCGTAAGAAAGACCAATAGCTTTCAATTGATTTTTCATTACTTCAATATTGGAATAAGTCCAAGTTTCAGGATGAGATTTATTATTAATAGCTGCATTTTCAGCAGGCAAACCAAAAGCATCCCATCCCATAGGGTGAAGCACATTATAACCCCTAGCTTTGAAAAATCGCGCTATTACATCACCAATTGAATAATTACGCAAATGCCCTACATGGCATTTTCCAGAAGGATAAGGCCACATTTCAAGAACGTAATATTTGGGTTTTTCTGAATTGTTATTCGCAACAAAAGCATTAGACTTGTCCCAGATTTCCTGCCATTTCGTCTCTATAACTTTTGTATTCATAATAATATTTATGTTTACTTTTCTGCTTGATAAAGAGTTCTTGCTCTTCTAATAATTTTGTCCTCTAATATACTAGCAATTGCCGATTCTTTGTAATCTTCTGACCACTTATTATCAATTTTACTTCTCTCATAAGCTTTAACATCTAATGCTTCAACACTTATTACTTCATCTTTGATAAAAACATTTATCTTTAATTGAGTATTAGGTTGACCTTTAGGATTATACCATTCGGTAATCACTACCCCACCCACACTATCGGCAGATGTTAAAGGAACAAAATCGAGAACCTCCAATGTTGCTTGGTAAAGATATTTATTAACATTACCAATTTTTGATTTTGTTGCTGTGCTTTTAGTTTTTCCAGGTCTAAAAACAAGCCCTTCTCCTTTTAGCACAGATCCCATTTCATCCATTTCATTTTCTACTCTTGATTTTGGATAATCTCCAGCTAAGCTAATGGTTGTAAAGCCAAACATTATTAACAAAACAAAGGTGGTTTTAATTTTCATGGTAATAATTAATTCGTTTTATTTCTACAATTGAAAAATATAATGTTTTTTACAAATTAATACAACTAAAAAAGCGTAAAAATTGCCGCTACTTAGTCTTATAAGTTACTGATCAATTTTTTAGATTGTTCTTTTATTAGCTCTACTCCAGGCTGATCAAAAGGATTAACATTCATTAACTTTCCCATTGTAATTACCTCAAACATAAAATGGCAAGTAATCGCCCCGAAAGCCTTGGCGGATAAGTTTTTTAGAATAATGCTTCTTATAGGTACTTTTTTCAATAATAAAGCATTTATAGTAGCTTCTAAATTTATTTTGTTTATGTCAGATAATTTTTTATTTACCAAACAACCTAATGAATTTAAACCACTAGATTGGTAATTTGGCATATCTTTATTAATATCATTTATATAAAAAAAACTGAAATATTCATCCATTGGACCTTCTAAATATAATTGCAACATACTATGTTGATCATTAGGCCCTAACCCTTTTAATGGCGTTAACCCTTTCCCATCTTTGCCTAAAGATTCTGCAATAATTTGTGAATACCATTCTAAAAACGGCAAAAATCTTTGTAAATAACCAATATTTACCAAGGTTTTTTTGTTAGAATAATATATTGAATTGGCACTTAAAACAGGTTTGCTTTTATCCAAGTTAGAGCAAAAATCATCAATAACCTCATTTGCACCTGATAAATAACTTTCCATATCAATTCCAGCTACAAAACCAATTAGCAGAGATAAAGATGATAAACCAGAATATCTACCGCTAATCCCTTCTTGGTGAGAAATTAATGTACCACCAATTTCTAAAGCTACATTTTTTAGCGCACCCTTTGTAAGGTTAGTAACAAAAAAAGATCGATGCGCAAGATCTTGGATATTATTTTTTTTATATTCTTGCAGTATACATCCAACTAAAATATTAGTCTCTAAAGTTTCCCCAGAGTTGCTAATTGCAATGAAAGCAGAATTTTTTATATCTATATTGCTTAATAAGTCGTTAAAAAAAAGAGGATCAGTATTATTTAAAAAATGTATCTTCGGAGATACATCATCTTGACCTAAAAAACTTACTAACATTTGAGGGTTTAAGCTTGCACCACCCATACTAATGACGATAAGATCGGCAAAACTATTTCTGATCTTATCTGCTATATCTATAAAATTTGGGGATATATTTTGTAAATCATTCCTTTTAAAAATTTGATAGTAAGAATCACCAGATTTTATATTATTAACTATAGTCTTTGCAGTATCTAGTAATAGATAATCATCACTACTATTGTCAAAATTATGATTATGATATTCTACATTATACATTTATACAGCAAAACCATGGGTTATTGGTAGCACAATACTCATATATCCAAGTCCAAATTTACCCAATAGCCATTCTTTTTGCAAACCAAAATCTTTAAAATTCTTTTGCCATTTCTCCGCTTGCCGTACAATGCGAACATGAGATGGAAATTGATCATTACTGACGAGTATAACCCTGTTACCACCACCTATCAAATTGATAATTCCACCAAAACTATTTTGGTATAATTGTGACTCTAATTGGTAAGATTCACTTGCTAAAAAGGTGTTTACACAAGCAATCCCAGTTTTTGTTAAAATCTTTTTTAGACTATCAGTAAATTCGCTTGTCAAAAAAGCTGGCGGAATATAATTTACATCGAATCCATCAACAAAAACTATATCATAAGTTTCAGGCGTTGCTTTTTTAACAAAATCAACCCCATCTTGTTCAAAAATTTTTATATTATCAGTGGAAGAAAATGAAAAATACTCTTTAGCAATTTTAATAACTTCCGGGTCAATTTCTACAACATCAATTTTTACGTTTGGCAATAGCTTCATCAAGGCTTTAGGTATAGTCGCCCCTCCAAGACCGATAAAAAGAATTTTTTGTGGATCTGGTTTGATATATAATGCGGCAAGCATCAATTTAGTATAATCAAATATTAGGAAATCTGGCTTATCTAAGCTAAGACAAGTTTGCACAGTAGATTCTTTTGATGGCGGAAGAAATGACAAACAACGAATGTTGTCTTCATCAAAAACCCATTTAGAACCATAGTCATTTGTAGTTTTATATAATATAGAAAGTGGGGTAGCATTTGTTACAAAACTCCACAACATTAAGCTTAGCAGCAATAAGTAGGACCTTATATTCATAACGATCTCGATATATTAATGTCTGTTTTATTTTAATTTGGCTGGGACGAGAGGGTTCGAACCTCTGACCTACGATACCAAAAACCGTTGCTCTACCAACTGAGCTACGTCCCAATGCTGTTTTGTGCGCAAATTTATTTGCAAAATAAATACCCTAGCGCAAGATTTATATCAATAAATTATTCTGCAGTCAACAACTCAAATAATTTAAATGACACAAGTTCCAAAAAATATATTATCAACGGAATAAAAAACTGGTATATGTTGTTTACATATAAGGTTTTGTTGTCATAATCACACTATCTTTGTTTCATATACTTAAACTTTATACGCTTAGTATATTCGGCAAAATATAGATAAATTAAAGCTGAGATATAAACATGAAAATTTTAAAAAATCTTATTCTTGCTTCTGTTGTTAGTTTTTCAACCGTTGCTCTTGCTTCAAAACCAAACGATGCAAAATCAAACGATTATTATGCAAATTATTATGAAGATGAAGGTTCATTATTGTTTAAAATTCGTGGTTTTTACGCATCTACAATTTCAAAAATAAATAGTTTTTCACCTTCTTCACCTAATCCTAATACCCCACCCCCATCAACTTTAGGAACCTTTGGATATGGTTTTGATACAGCTACGACAATATTCGTCACTAATAACATCGCAGCTGAAATATCCCTTGGATTTGCTTTTTATAAAACCAAATCTTCTGATTTATCGATGGTAGCAGTAGCTTATGGCAAAACCAATGCCGCGACCGTTAACAAAAACCAGATTTTCATGTTTCCAGTTACTTTCACTGCACAATATCACATAGCTCCATTTGGTTCTATTAGACCATATGTTGGGTGTGGTTTAAACGGAACTTACATGTATACTAGATCACACGCTATTAAAGCTAGCGGCGGTTTTGGACCAGTTCTTCAAACGGGGGTAGATTTTGTTGCTAAAGATGATACTTTATTTACCTTTGACATTAAACAATATTTCTTAAAATCAAAAGTTAATTTCACAAAAAGCTTTCTTAGAACAAACAGCGATGTAAAATCGAAAGTTACTTGGAATCCTTTAGTTATTTCAGCTGGTATTGGGTTTAAGTTTTAAAAATAAACATTAAGGATAATAAATATATATAGTGAATGGATGGCTTAATTTATATAAACAAAAAGGGATTAGCTCTGCTAAAGCAGTTCATCTTGTTAAAACCTATTTCAAAAAATGTAAAATTGGTCACACAGGCACTCTGGACTTAGAAGCGGAGGGAGTTTTGCCCATCGCTATTGGGCAGGCTACTAAACTGGTCAGCATTCTTATGGAGAGTAAAAAACAATATATCTTTACAATAAAGTTTGGCGCTCAAACAACTACTGCAGATTCTGCTGGAGAAGTAATAAAAGAAACCAATTTTATACCTTTAGAAATTGATTGCAAAAAGATATGCGATCAATTTCTTGGCGAAATAAAACAAACCCCACCAGCATATTCAGCTTTAAAAATCAATGGGGTTAGAGCTTATAAATTAGCAAGAGAAAATAAGATATTCGAACTAAAACAACGCTCAATAACAATATACGACCTAAATTTACTTAAATATGATCCTCAAAACAAGACCGCTACTTATTCAGTTGATTGCTCTAAAGGTACATATGTTCGAAGCTTAGCAGAGGATATTTCTTTGTCCTTGCATAGTTTAGGATTTGTGATAGAATTGAAGCGTACGAGGGTTGGTATATTTAACGAAGAAAACTCAATAAATATTTTAGATCTAAACTACGAAATTTTTGATGAAGCATGGGTTTTATTAAAAAATAAATGCTTGAGGGTTGAAGAAGTACTAGACGACATCCCGGTACTTGAAGTGGATAATTTAATTGCTCAAAAAATCAGATATGGTCAGCAATGTAATTTTGATAATGTAGGTAACTACGATCAAATTTGGCTTAAATATGATGATAAAATTTTAGCTATAGGAAGTTTATCTAACAATAACTTCAAATCTTCAAGAGTTTTTAACTATATAGAAAATGGAGAATAACGATGTCGATACAAGCAGAGATTAAAACTAACTTAATCAAGGAATACGCAAATACTGAAAATGATACAGGTTCTGTTGAAGTACAATGCGCTGTTCTTTCAGAAAGAATTAAAAATTTAACTGAACATTTAAAAGATAATCATAAAGATTTCTCTTCAAGAAGGGGGCTTTTAATGTTGGTTGGACGCAGACGTAGATTACTTACCTATCTAAAAAGCAGGAGTCTTGATAGATATGTTAAATTAATAGGCAAACTTGGGCTTAGAAAATAGATATTATAAAAAGGGTCTTTGAAGACCCTTTTTATTTACTTGATAAGAAGATTGCATCAAGTATTAATAATTTAAACTGAGCAATTAGATTTTTTGAATTAAGTTAACGCAAGGCATAAATAGATTCACTGTACCGATCATAATTTTCATTAATTTCTTGGTCTATCTTTATGTTTTAATATTGCTTAAAGATCTTGGTGAGTCTTGCACATGAATAATTATAAATAAAATAGGTAAATGGATGTTTAATGAAGTGATAAAAAGAGTTAATTGGAATGGTGGAATACTTGAACTTTCTAGTGGTAAAATAGCACGTCAAGCTGATGGAGCTGTAATGTTAAGAATGGGTAATGCTGCAATTTTATGCACTGTTGTTAGTGCAAAAGAAGTAAAAGAAGGTATGGATTTTTTCCCTCTTACAGTTAATTATCAGGAACGTTCTTATGCTGCAGGTAAAATTCCTGGTGGTTTTTTTAAAAGAGAAGGACGTGGTAGTGAAAAAGAAATATTAGTTTCTAGGTTAATTGACCGCCCTATCAGACCATTATTTCACCCTGGCTTCTTGAATGAAACGCAAGTCTTATGTACTGTGCATTCTTATGATCCAAAATATAATTTAGATATTCTATCGGTAATAGGAGCATCTGCAGCACTTGCTATTTCAGGAGTTCCTTATCTTGATATAGTTGCTGCAAGTAAGGTTGGTTATATTGATGGAAAATATGTATTAAATCCTTCTCTGAAAGAATTAGAGAATAGTAAACTGGATTTAGTTGTAGCTGGTACAAAAGATTCGGTAATGATGGTAGAATCAGAAGCATCATTACTTACTGAAAATCAAATGCTAGAAGCAGTAAAATTTGGTCACGAAGCTTTTCAACCAGTAATAGAATTGATTGAAGAACTTAAGAAAGATGCTGGAAAAACAACTTGGGAAACCAAAGAATTATTTCCTAAAGTTCTAAAAGATCAGATAAGAGATTTAACAAAATCTGCTATTACTGAGGCTTTTGCTCTTAAAGTCAAACAAGAAAGATATTCTATAATTGATGATATAAGATCTGCAATGATGGAAAAATTTACGACTGAAGGTGATTATACTTCAGTTCAAGTAAATTTTGCATTCAAAGAAGTGGAATCTGAAGTTCTAAGAGCTGATACTTTAAGAAAAAGAACTAGAATAGATGGTAGAAAACCAGATGAAGTAAGGCAGATACAATGTGAAACATCATTATTACCAAATACTCATGGCTCGGCTTTATTCACTAGAGGTGAAACTCAAGGGTTAGTAATAACTACTCTTGGGACTGGTCAGGACGAACAAATTATTGATGCTCTAGAAGGTGAGTATAAGGAATCATTTTTATTAAATTATTTATTTCCTCCATATTGCGTAGGAGAGGCTTCCCCACTTAGGGCTCCAAGCCGCAGAGAAGTAGGTCATGGTAAATTAGCTTGGAGAGCTTTAAAAAGAGCTTTACCATCAAGATCTGATTTTCCTTACACAATAAGAGTTGTTTCAGAGATTACCGAGTCTAATGGCTCCTCTTCAATGGCAACAGTTTGTGGTGGTTCAATGTCAATGATGGATGCCGGCGTTCCAATGATTGCTCCAATTTCTGGTATTGCCATGGGTCTTATAAAAGAAGATGAAGATTTCATTGTTTTATCAGATATTATTGCTGATGAAGATCATTTGGGTGATATGGACTTCAAAGTAGCTGGTAGTAAGGATGGTATTACAGCACTGCAAATGGATATTAAAGTTAGAGGCATTACTTTCGAGATAATGGAAAAAGCTTTAGAACAAGCAAAAAATGGACGTATTCACATTTTAGACAAAATGGCAGAAGTGATTAAAACTAATGCATCGGTAAGTACTAATGCTCCTATGATAGAGTCTTTCATGGTAAATAAAGACAAAATCAGGGAAATAATTGGCCCTGGTGGAAAAGTGATAAGAGAAATTTGCGAAACAACAGGAGCTAAAATCGATATTACAGATGATGGTATGGTTTCAGTATCAGCAGTTGGTAAGGATAAATTAGATGCTGCAGTTGCTAGAGTAAAAGAAATTGCCGTTGATCCTGAAATAGGTGATATTTTTGAAGGTACAGTAGTGAAGATTTTAGACGCTGGGGCTTTTGTGAATTACTCTGGTAGCAGAGATGGTTTTGTTCATATTAGCGAAATTTCTCATGAAAGAGTTGAATCTGTTGGGGGCGTTCTCAAGGAAGGTCAAAAAGTAAAGGTTAAACTTATTGGTTTTGATCGTGGCAAAGCTAAATTAACAATAAAAAATGCTGATGGTAATCAATCTGTATCATCAAAAAAAGAAGAAGATCCTGTTCATGTTAAAATTGACACTGCGAAGGAAATTATTTCTGAACCATTAGTTAAAAATGAAAAAAGGGAAGTAGCTAAAAAATGGAAGAACAAACCAGCTAATCCTGCTGTCGATAGTCAGAATATAAGTGAGAGAAAATATTTTAATTAAATTCTAATACTAAACCTCATTTTTCAGTGAGGTTTAGTATTAATGTCAGACTATTTAATCAACAATATACACTCAAATGTTATTATTTATTACTGTTTTAACTATCTGTATTATCTCTAGATCGGAAGCTGATTTTTTTATCCCCTGTATTCCATTATTACAAAAATACTTTGTTTTATCACCATTTGCGGTGCAACTTTCATTAAGTTTAAATTTTATTGGTTATTGTCTTGGTGGTTTAATAGCAGGTTTCTTAGGTGATAAATTTAATCACAGAATAATAATTATTAACAGTTTATTAATATTTACCGCATCTACTTTGCTTTGTGCTTTAACCGATAATTATGGTGTTTTATTATTTGCTAGGTTTATGCAAGGATTTAGTATTTCTGGTCCTACTATACTTAGCTATGTAGTTTTAATTGAAACAATTAAATTCCAAGACCAATTAAAAAGACTTGGTTTGATTAATGGTTCTATCACTTTAATTATGACTATGGTTCCAACTATTGGTATTTATATAGGTTTATACGCTAATTGGCGTTTTAATTTTTTGGCTGTTTTCTTTTTATCCTTAGTAGCTTTAACTTTAAGCTATAAATCTATAAAAACTAGTAAAAAAGTGAATAGTAATATAAACATTTTATTACCGTTTAAAGAATATTTAATGCTAATTAAATCAAAAAACTTATTGATTTTTACAGGAGCATTATGTTTTATCATAGCTCCTTATTGGGTATTTATTAGTATGTCACCTGTATATTATGTAAATGATATGGGAGTCCCATTGATAGAATATATGTGGTACAAAAATATATTAGCCATCATATTCGGTGTTATAAGTTTGATGAATGGTGTTTTGGTTGGTAAATTTGGTTACAAAAATATTTTCTTTTTTAGCATTTCCATGTGCTTGATCAGTATAATCTTTCAGTTTGTAATAGTTATGATGAAAATAGATGAACCAAGAATTATTACTGTAGCCATGTCTATTTTAACTGTTGGCACAGCATTTTTGATTAATTTTTTATATGCTAATGCTTTAACAACTATTGAAAATCATATGGGGAAAGTATCGGTCGTAATTCATTCTGCTAGATTAATATTTACTTCAATATCTCTAAGTATAGTGAGTAAAATATATGATGGTAATTTCTTTTTCATAGGTACAACTTTAATTTTTATGATGTTAACAGGATTATTAATAACATTATATCTATATTCTAGAGGTTACCTTAAAGGCTTTTCTGTTTAATTTCGAGATTAAAACAACCGATTAATAACAAATATTTTGAAATATTTATTATTAATGAAAAGTTGACAGTTTTAAGTTGATAGTTTAGCTTCTGGATTATCAAATATTGAATTTTAGAGATTTTTTATGTCAAGCATTGCTAATTTATGGTCAATTATTAGGCATAGTAAAATAAGATATGTAATTTGGCCTATAAGGTCTAATGAACTACATAAATTCTTACCCATGGCATTACTAATGTTTTTTATTTTACTGAATCAAAATTTAGTAAGAAGTGTAAAAGACAGTTTTGTTGTGACAATGATTGGTACAGAAATTCTCAGTTTTATTAAACTATGGGGAGAAATGCCAATGGGCATATTGTTCGTGATACTATATTCGCGCATGTGCAATGTAATGACCACCGAACAAATTTTTCGTATTATAGTTACCTGTTTTTTACTTTTTTTTGCTGTGTTTGCTTACGTTATTTTTCCTAATACTGATTTTTTTCATCCGGATCCTGATCGTATAAAAACTTACATTAACATTTTTCCGCATTTTAAATGGTTCATTGTTATGTGGGGAAAATGGAGCTATGTTTTATTTTATATCATGGGCGAACTATGGCCAGTAATAGTTTTTTCATTATTCTTCTGGCAATTAGCTAACAAAATAACTAAAACTGAAGAAGCAACTAGGTACTATGTGTTTTTTGGTTTGTTTGGACAAACGAATTTATTAATTTCTGGTAGTATTATCATTTACTTTTCAAAAGGTGAGCATTTTTTACTACCTTTATTCACAGGAATTACTAATACATCGGAAGTGATATTAAAATCAATGACAATATTAATGTTATTATCTGGGGTGATTTGTTTGCTATTGCATAGATATGTCGAAGTAAAAAATATTGAAAATATTAAGGGAATAATTTTTAAAAACAGAAGGACAGATATATTAAAATTAGGACTACGACAAAGTGCTAAAATGGTTTTTACTTCTAAATATCTAGCTATTATTTGTATTTTAATGATTTCTTTTAGTACCTCTGTTAATTTGATTGAGGGACTGTGGTTCTCTAGGGTTAAGGCTTTATATCCTGAAGCTAAGGATTTTATGGCTTACCAAGGTAATGTATTATTTTGGACAGGAATTTGCACTTTAATTTTTGCTTTTATAGGCAACACAATAGTAAGAACTTTGGGGTGGTTTTGGGGAGCTGCATTAACCCCACTTATAACTTTGATTGCCGGTGGTATGTTTTTTGGGTTTGTAATAGTAGAAGAACACTTAAATGAAATATTTATTAATTTTCTACATTTATCACCTTTGGCAATTATTGTATTTATTGGTGGATTACAGAATGTACTTGGTAAAGGTGTAAAATATTCTTTATTCGATGCTACTAAGGAAATGGTATATATACCCCTTGATAAAGAGATGAAAACCAAGGGGAAAGCTGCGGTTGATGTTTTAGGAGCAAAACTTGGTAAATCTATTGGCGCTTCGGTACAATTTATTACTTTTTCCATTTTTCCAACTGCTCATCACGAAGATATAGCAGGGTTTTTAATGGCTGTGTTCGTTATTGTTTGCTTGGCATGGGTCTATGGTGTCGTGTTGTTAAATAGAGATTACAAAAAAGTTCTAAAAGCATCATCCTGAGTAAAAACTATAAGATATTGATATATATATTATAGAAAAAATTCTTTTAATCATGTTATCATCTATTATAATTAATAATTCATATCAAAGAGGAAGATAATGTCAAAAAATACTCCGATTACAGTTGCATATGGTGATGGAATAGGTCCTGAGATTATGCAAGCTGTTTTACATATATTAATGAAAGCAGAAGCAAAAATTAGTATTGAAGTTATTGAAGTAGGAGAAAAATTATATAAAAAAAATTACACTTCTGGAATTGCTCCAGATACTTGGGAATCGATCGAGAGAACTAAGATTTTACTAAAAGCTCCAATTACAACTCCACAAGGCGGAGGATACAAGAGTTTAAATGTAACAATGAGAAAAACACTTGGTTTATATGCAAATATACGTCCATCAATCTCTTATCATCCATTTGTAAATACTTTACATCCAGATCTCGATCTTGTCATAGTGCGAGAAAATGAAGAAGATTTATACGCAGGTATTGAATATAGACATACACATAATATGCGAGAATCAGTAAAGTTAATTAGCAGAACTGGTTGCGAAAAGATAATTAGATATGCATTTGAATATGCAGTAAAAAACAACCGAAAAAAAGTAACTTGCTTTAGTAAAGATAATATTATGAAATTTTCTGACGGACTATTTCATCAAGTTTTTAATGAAATAGCCAAGGAATATCCAATAATTACCAATGAACATTATATAGTTGATATAGGGACTGCTCGTCTTGCAACAAAGCCTGAAATTTTCGATGTTATAGTAACTTCCAACCTATTTGGAGACATTATTTCTGATGTAACAGCTGAAATTTCAGGTTCTGTAGGTTTAGCTGGATCTGCAAATATTGGAAAAGATTTTGCATTATTCGAGGCGATTCATGGCTCAGCTCCTAATATAGCTGATAAAAATATTGCTAATCCATCTGGTCTACTAAATGGAGCAATTATGATGCTAGTTCATATTGGTCAGGGCGATGTGGCAAATTTGATCGAAAATGCTTGGAAAAAAACCCTTGAAGATGGTGTTCACACAACTGATATTTATAATGAAAAAATCTCTAGCAAAAAAGTTGGGACTAAAGAATTTGCTGAGGAAGTAGTTACTAGACTTGGGCAGAAACCTACAAATTTAAAAATTGCTAATTATAGTTCGTTTAGCGAAAAATCTGATAAAAACTTTACTTATGAGATCAATACGCTTGAAAAAAAATCACTGGTAGGAGTTGATATTTTTGTTGATATGAATGTAAATTCAGCACATGATGTAGCCAACAAAATAAATCCTATTGAC
The DNA here is from genome assembly GCA_945883665.1 of Rickettsia typhi. Classification (GTDB taxonomy): domain Bacteria; phylum Pseudomonadota; class Alphaproteobacteria; order Rickettsiales; family Rickettsiaceae; genus Megaera; species Megaera typhi_B. The sequence continues at coordinate 15,615 of CAMCXV010000016.1, forward strand.
GCTGGTTGCATGATTCTGAAAACAATCTCTTCTAAAGGATTGAAACTTTGGCCAAGAGATGATAGTTTTTTTATGAATTCTGATCATTGGTGCTGTCGATTTATGCCAGATTCAGGCGAGATATCACATGAGGACATTACTAATTTGCTTAATAAATTAGTAATTGCTAAAATAGACTTTATTAAGGTTGAAAATTTATATAATTTCGACGGAAAACCAGGTTATTCTTTAGCACAAGGTGAGTAATAATAGTACTAAGATGAAAACAAGGCAGCTTTGAGAGTACAATTTATTTCTTCAGCCCCTAATTTAATGGATTGAATCTGCCATAATGAAATTTATACATATTAATTTAGCTGCTCAAAATTTATCCACTACTTCAAAATGATTTTAAAATGGCAATATTTAGTTTAGTATTTTTTAAAGTTCTTTCTTCTCTTTTGAGTGTGTTGATTGGTTATTTATCTGGTAGATTCTCGAATGTAGAAAAAGATAGTATAGCATCTTTGTTGTTTTATTTTGTAGCACCAATCGTATTTTTTGCAATTCCCACTAGTGCAAAACTTACTTTTAGCTCACTTGGAATTACTGCTGTTACTTTTACTATTTCTACTTTTCTAGGTTTTTTTAGTTACTGGTTATATGGCAAATTATGGTCTGATACTCATAGAAACATCTTAGCTCTTTCTGCTGGTACTGGTAATAGTGGATATGTTGTTCTACCTATTGCTACAGCTATATTTAATGATAGTACTCTTAGTATTTATGCACTTGGATTAATCGGAATTGCAATTTATGAAGCTTCTGTTGGTTGCTATTTTTGTGCAAGAAGTGCTAGTACTTTTAAAGAGAGTATGATAAAAGTTGCAAGATTACCATTGCTTAATTCTTTCTTTTTAGGTTGTACTCTTAGCTTACTTGGTTTTCAATTACCAAGTTTTTTTCATGAATTTGTTTCTAATATGAAGGGCGCTTATTCAATTCTTGGAATGGTTATGATTGGGCTTGCACTTTCAACTATTAGAAAATTTGAATTTGATGTAAAATTTACAGCTGCAGCTTTTGCTAGTAAATTCTTGTTTTACCCAATTGCTTTTAATACATTTATTCTTTTTGATAGGTTTGTTTTAGGTTGGTATAACAATGAATATTATAATGCATTGCAACTTCTTTGCGTTGCACCTCTTGCTACTAATACCATTGTTCTTGCCTCACTTTACAAAATTTACCCAGAAAAAGTGGCTACCGCCGTTTTGCTTTCTTTGATTTTTGTTTTAATATATATGCCAATTATGGCTTCAATCTTTTTGCAAGATATCAGCCTTTCAATTTAACAAAAAACAACTTCTCGTAAATTTTTCTTATATATTTGATAATTTGTTCTTTACAGAAGGAGATAACATAATATTTAACTCACGAAGTTGTTTTTCATCAGCATAATTTGGTGCACCCATGAGCAAATCCTCTGCTTGTTGATTCATTGGAAAAGCTATCACTTCACGAATATTTACAGTATCTGCTATTAACATTACCATACGGTCTATACCAGGTGCAATACCACCATGCGGAGGAGCGCCATATTTAAAAGCCCTAATCATCCCACCAAATTTAGTATCAACTTCATTTTTAGAATAACCAGCTATTTCAAAAGCCTTATACATTAAATCTGGTTTATGGTTTCTGATAGCTCCGCTTGAAAGTTCTATACCATTACAAACTATATCATACTGAAAAGCTTTGATTTTCAATAACTCTTCTTGAGAATCAGCTCTTTGCAGAATTTCAATCCCCCCTTGCGGCATGGAAAATGGATTATGACTAAAATCAATTTTCCTTGTATCTTCATTAAATTCGTAAAATGGGAAATCAGTAATCCAGCAAAACTCAAAACGATTATAATCTATTAATTCAAGTTCAACACCTAATTTTGTTCTAATTTTACCAGCAAGTTTTGAAGCTTCTAGCTCCTTAGCACAAATAAAGAATACTGAATCTCCATCAGCAATCTTTGCAGTATTTTTTAAATTATTTAATTGATCTTTACTTAAAAATTTTGCTATTGGACCTTTAGCTTCTCCTTCTTCGGTAAAGCTAATATAACCAAGACCATTTGCTCCTTCATCAATAGCAAATTTAGTTAAATCATCAAAATATTTACGTGATTTAGTTGCTACATTCGGTCCAGGAACAGCTCTAACTACAAATCCTTTTTGAATATTATCTTTAAAAATAGTAAATGATGAATCTAAAAAAATACTTGTTACATCAACAATCTCAATTGGATTACGTAAATCTGGCTTATCATTACCATATTTAAGCATAGATTCAGCATATGGAATTCTTATAAAAGGAAAATTCGAAACTTTTTTCTTACCAAATTTACTAAAAACTTCAAACATTAATGGTTCTATAGTACTAAAAATATCATCTTGAGTAACAAAAGACATTTCTATATCTAGTTGATAAAATTCTCCAGGTGATCTGTCTGCCCTTGCATCTTCATCTCTAAAACATGGGGCTATTTGAAAATATCGATCAAAACCTGACATCATAAGCATTTGCTTAAATTGCTGAGGCGCTTGAGGTAAAGCGTAAAACTTTCCTGGATGCAATCTACTTGGCACCAAAAAGTCACGAGCTCCTTCAGGAGAACTTGCGGTAAGAATCGGAGTTTGAAACTCAGTAAAATTATGAGAAGTCATATATTTTCTGATTTCAGAGATAATTTCAGAGCGAAGTATTATATTATTATGTAATTTTTCACGCCTTAAATCTAAAAACCTATATTTAAGTCTAGTATCTTCCGGAGCTTCTTGCTCGGAATTTACGCTAAGAGGTAACATTTCTGCTTCTGATTCTAATATATAGCTAGTCACCAATACTTCAATCTCGCCTGTATCTATTATGTTATTTATATTATCTTTATCGCGCGCTACTACTACCCCTTCAACTGTAATAACACTTTCATAACGTAAGTGACTAGCTCTATCTTTTAAAATTAGATCTTGATCTGTAAAAACTAATTGCGTTATTCCATAATGATCTCTAAGATCTATAAACAATAAATTACCATGGTCTCTTCGTCTATGAACCCATCCAGATAGTTTTGTTGTTTGATTAACAGATGGTTTGCGAAGCTCATTACAATTGTGAGTTCTGTATTTATGCATAAATTTAATAATATTAAAATTCTAATCTAAGTAACTAAATATATATATAACAAGCGTTTTAGGCAATAAAAATATGATATTCATAAATACCCAATCTGACTTTGATAAAATATGTGAAGATCTTTCACATGAAAAGATTCTTTATATGGATACTGAATTTCATAGAAGAAATACTTACTATGCAATTTTAAGCATTATTCAAATTAGCTCTTCCAAGCAAAAAATAGTAATTGATGCTCTTGCTAAAATAGATCTATCTAATTTAAAGAAAATATTAATTAATAACGATATTATAAAAGTTTTTCATTCACCAGATCAAGATTTTGAAATATTATTGAAGCTTTTTAGCGTTTTACCAAAAAATATTTTTGATACTCAAATAGCAGCAAATGTTTGTGGTATGGAAGAAGGTATGGGTTATAGAAATTTATGCAAATCAATATTAAATATTGAGATAGACAAGTCTTTTCAAAAAGCTAATTGGCTTGAAAGACCTTTATCTCAAGCTTTATTAGAATATGCAATACGTGATACAGAGTTTTTGTTACCTCTACATAGAATTTTATCTGAAACTCTTACATCAAGAAAATTATGGGATAATTACAATGCGAAGAGTGCAAAACTATTAAATACTCAATCATACAAATTTTCTCCAGAGAAAATACTTCATAAAATGAGGTTATATAATGAAAGCCCAGAATTAACAAATAATTTAATAGAATTTATTGCCTTGCGGGAAGAATGCGCCCAGATACTTAATATTCCAAGAAACTATTGCGCCACTGAGCAAGATCTTATAATTTTTGCCACTCATTTACCAACTAACAACGAAACATTAATCAAATTAAGACTTAATTCTTTGGTAATGTCTAGAAATCAGTTTAAAAATAAAATATTTAATTTATCAGAAGGAATTAGGAGTAAATCATAAATTTTATTACCAACTGGATTTAATTACCTAGCAAAACCAGTTGCTCTTGGTTTATTTCCAGCATGCGGAGCTTTATCACTACTTACTTCTAGTTGCAACCCCTTGTTTTTCTCTATTTCTTTTTGCATTGCCTCATATTGCCCTCTATTTACAGGTAGAGTATATATTTTTCCATCTCGCTTAATACATACTGGCGATTCTTTATCTGTAGAACTATAGTGAACTGGTATAGGAGTTGTCATTTCCA